>CAZVVF010000055.1:0-11011 GCA_964630575.1 uncultured Burkholderiales bacterium
CCGTCATCCTTTCCATCGAGCGCCTTGTGATTCTCGTCCGAAGGTTCCAACTTGCCCCAAGGATTGCGCAGCGAAATCGTGCCCTCCTCGGCATCGATACCGGTCACCGTGTAGGCGTGACCGGGTACGAAGTCCGTTCCATCCACGCCTTCAAAGCGAGTCCAAGCCACCACGATCTTGTCGGCCGCTAGAGCGCGCTGCGCGGTGACCAGAAAGTCCGGGACCTCCCCCGACTTGCTAGGCTTTGGCTGCTTAGGAATGCGAGTCGTTTTGGCCGAGGAGTTGGTCCAGGCCGCTATGGCGTCCTCGGGATAAGTCGACTGCTCAAAGGCCGCCTTGTTGTTGCTGGCTTCGTATTGACCCCAAGCTTTTTCGAGGGTGGTGATCCAGGTGCCGTTGTCCTCGGCCGTCGAGAACAGCGCGCGTTCAGTATCGGTCACAGGATCGACCTTGATGGCTCTGGCCAAGCCGGGGAATCTGACCGCGAGTTGGCCGTTGGGAAGCTCGTGGATGGCCTCCTGGATCGAGCCTGGGTCCTTTTTGGCCTGAGCGTAAGTCGTTGCCAAAAATCCACAACTCGGGGCGGAGCCTTGAGTGCCCAACTGAGCCTGGGGCAGGCCCTGGGGGAACAGTTCCGTCGAGGCTCGGGCGAGCTTGTTCTGAAACTTTTCGAAGTAGGCATCGGCCACGGGTCGCCCCTCGTCGGATGAGGCATCATCATAGGCATCGTACTCGTAGTAGTAGTCGAAGAGTTTATCCAGCGTCACCGGAGGCTTTTTTTCTAGTCCTCTATAGGAAGCATCGTGTTCGATCAAGGCGTACAGGGTCGCCAAGGCGACAGCCTCGTCGCCCTTGATGTGTGGCGAGGCGATGTTCTCACGAACTTCCGACCAAGCCACCTGACCGTTCTGGTCACGGTCCCAGCCATCGAAGTAAGACTCCATAGTATCCAAGGCTCGCTCAGGCTCTATCTTGGAGACCTGCGAGGGTTTCGCCAGCGATGAGGAGGGTCTTGCTATGGGATGAGCGCCTATATTCACGTGTTCAGCCTTCGATGGAGTTTTGCTCCTTTAGACTAACCCGTCAGCCCTCCTGAGATATTGCCATTTTAAGAACGGCGGGAAATCATGACGCGATCGAAGAGCCCGCCACCGCTGCTCTAGGCGTAGTATCCCTCATCGTCATCGTCGGTGCTCGATTCGCTCTCTGGCGACGGAGCAGAATCCACGAATATGGTCACCACATCGTCGTACTCGGCAGCCCTCGCGAGGTCCTCGGCGGTCTGTCCGTTTTGGTCTTTGATCGTCGGGTCTGCGCCATTCTCCAAGAGAAACTGCACCATCTTGACCCGGTTGCCGCCAACCAGCTTCTCGTGAGGAGCAGCCGCCCCCCAGTGCAACGGGGTACGCCCCATCGCATCCTGGTGATTCACGTCGCCGCCACGGGATATCAGGTACCCAACCATGGCCAAATTGTTGAGATGAACGGCCAAGAAGATCGGAGTCAGATTGTGCTCATAGGTGTCGTTGACCGTGGCTCCATAACGCATCAGCATTTCAGAAACGCTCATAACACCAGTGATCGCCGTGATGTGAATAGGAGCGATGCCACCAGCCAGGGTGTCCCTGATGTTGGCTCCTGCTGCCAGTTGAACCTGGACCTTCTCGGGGTCTCCGTCCTTGACCGCTTCGTGGAGAGGTTGAAGATTGGAGGGAATCACGCTCAACTCTGTTCCCAAGAATGGAGGAAAAGCAGAGGGCTCGACAGTCTCTTCGGAGCCGACTTGTTCATCCTGAATACTCTTGCGAGGCTGAGCCGGGGCTGCGGTCCCGAGGTATCGGTCAATGGTTCCGATGGACTCCTCGAGCTGGTTTTCCAGACAAAGGTCGCGAGCCGTTTTGCCGTCCTTGGTGGTGGCGTTCAAGTCAGCTCCCTGACTGATCAGCAGGCTCAACATCTTGACTCGCGCAGGTCCAATAAAGTTGGGATGGGGAGCGCAGCAAGCCCAGTGGAGTGGGGTATAGCCATGATCGTTCTGATGAAAGAGATTGGCCCCCTTGTTGAGCAGAAATCCTACCACGTTGTGATTGCCCGTTTGGATCGCAAAGTAGAGCGGCGTCAGACCCATCTCACAGGTCTCATCAACGGGAGCCCCCGCCTTAATCAAGGCGTCGGCCACCTCCATGACACCGACCGAAGCCGCGATGTGAAGAGGCGTCAAATTATGTCGTATGGGCTTGCGGGGATCGTCTCCTTGAGACAATCGGAGTTCAACCTTATAGCGGTCTCCCTCTTTCACGGCCATGTGAAGCGGTTCCAACCCCTTGGGAATCCGATAGAGCTTGGCTCCTTCGGGCGGCTCGCCCTGGGGTTCCTCGGGAGGCTTGGCCTGAGAAGGTCCGCCTCCACCAGCGGGTCCGTGAAGCCGTTCCTTGCGCTCTTTTTCCTTGCGCTCCTCACCGGACTCGGTGGGGTCGGTGATACCCATCTTGACCTCTTCGATGTAGAGCGGAAGAGCTCTAAAGAGGGTGAATATGGTGTAGTTGTAGACCAGGGTCGTGATAACGCTGACACCGCAGAGCGCCAGTATAAAGACCGGCCAAGACACCATGATCAAAAGGGGGATCACGAACCCACCACCGATACCGGCGTAGATGATGGCGACGTATTGCCCCACGCGCGGCTCGCCGACGTTGTCACCCATTCGAGTGAGAAAGCGAAGAAACGTAAAGTAGGATACCAGAGCCAAGAGCCAGATGCAGATCCCACCCACCAAAACGGGGACCTGACCAGAAACGATAGCGAATCTCAACCCGATGACAACAAAGTCGCACACCAGAGAGGCCACGATCAGCGTGCGCGCACCTTCTTCAGGAGCTCCGGCGCAGAGCAGTTTACCTAAGCCACTTGCCAAAATTCCAACAACAATGGAAGAGCCGCCCCAGGCCATAAGCTTGAGACTGAAATCGACCATTTCGACACCACTCGCCAGGAGAATCGCCGCAGAGGCTGCGATCAGGCCATAAGAAAAAAGCATAACGCTGAAACCCAGCATTAGCAGAAATAAACCGAATTGGACTACCTTGAGTCCGCCCATAAAGTACAACCCCCAACGGTGTTTTTTCGTGACAGGAAACTATAACAAGGGTTTCTCTTTCTTTACGGAATCCCTTTCCGGTTCGCATATTGGCGATTCTGTCGGGCCTTGCGCCCCCTCACCGAAGTCAGGTTTCCACTCGGCCAAACGCCCGTGTCGACGCAACCCAGACTGCAGTGCCAAGAGCACCAATGTGGTCACGGCCACAATGATTCCGGCCCTGTAAACCGTCTGGACGTCCAGGCCCGTCCTCACCACGTGGATCGCTCCGGCTGTGCCAAAAATGTAGACAGCCAAGTTGGGGATCGAGCCCAGTATGGAGGCCACGATGTAGGGCCAAAACCGCAAAGCCGAAAGCCCGAAGGCATAGTTGGCCAGGGAGTTCGGAAAAAATGGCATCATGCGAATAACGAAAACACCATAGGCCCCTCGTACCTCAGCCTGGTCTTCGAGCCACTGAAACCACGGTTTCTTACCCAGCCACTTGGCCATAGGCTCTCGTCCGAGGTGGCGCGCGACCAAAAAGCCCACCACCTCAGCGATGCTGTCGGCCACCACCACGATCAACAGAGCCAGAGCCGGGCGGGAGGAATAAACAGTCCCCACAAAGCCGAGTATCACGGGCCCTGGCAAACAAAGAATCGCCCAAGCAGTGGCCACCAAGGTCAGCAAGAGCGGACCCCAGTAATCCAACTCCGCAACCGTAGACTCGAGGCCATAAAGGGCCCCAATGAGTGACTGTCGGTGCCAAATTCCCGCCCCCAACACAAACAACCCAAAGGCCAAATACAAAGTCAGCGAGAGGGTTCTATCCGAATTCTCCGGCTTTTTAGATGTGCTCACTCGCGCTGCAGGCCTATCATAGTAGCGAGTTCCAGATACCCGCTAACGATCCCCCTGGGACACCTTGAGAAGCCCTTGAGCTTCTCAAGGCCCCGAAAAGTCGCGCTATTCCGCCAGCAAGTGCTTGGCGATCACCAGTTTTTGAACTTCCGAGGTTCCCTCATAGATCTGCGTAACCTTGGCGTCGCGGAGCAGACGCTCAACGGGATACTCCTTGGAATAGCCGTATCCACCGTGGATCTGCATAGCATCGAGGGCAGCCTGAACAGCCACCTGAGAGGCGAAGAGTTTAGCCATAGAAGCTTCCTTGCTAAACTTCTGGCCACGGTCTTTTTTGAGAGCGGCTCGCTGCATCATGAGTCGAGCTGCGTCAACGCCGACGGCCATGTTCACCAACATCTCTTGCACCAGCTGAAACTTGCTGATAGGGCGCTTGAACTGTTCTCGCTCTTTGGAGTACTTGAGAGCCTCGTCCAAGGCCGCCTGGGCGATACCGACCGCCTGAGCTGCGATACCGATTCGCCCACAATCCAAGGTCGCCATCGCGATATTGAAGCCACGGCCCTCTTCCCCAACCAAATTCTCTTTGGGAACTTTCACGTTGTCGAAGGTCAAGGGACAGGTACCAGAGGCTCGAACGCCCATGGTTTCCTCGAGTTTTCCGATGGTGAAGCCCTCATAGCCTTTTTCTACTACGAAGCAACACACACCCTTGTGACCCATTTCCGGATCCTTGGTCGCATAGACGATGAAGATCTCAGCTGCGGTGGAGTTTGTAATCCAGTTCTTCTGACCGTTGAGGACCCAGTGGTCGCCCTCAAGCTTGCAGGTTGTTTTCATGGCAGCAGCATCGGAACCACTGTTCGGCTCCGTGAGGGCATAAGCACCAATCTTGTCACCGCTGGCGAGTTGAGGAAGGTACTTCTGTTTGAGCTCTTCCGTGCCCACGCTCAAGAGCGGGAAAGTGGCCAGACTGTTCTGAACCGCCGCGATCACCCCAGTGGCAGCGCAAGCGCGCGAGATCTCTTCGATCACGATAACGTAAGCCAGAGTGTCCATTCCGGCTCCACCGTACTCCTCGGGGACTGTGACCCCCATCAGACCGAGTTCGGCAAGTTTTTTGGTATTCTCCCACGGAAACTCACGGGTCTCATCGTAGTGGGCCGCGCGGGGCTTAATCTCTTCATCGGCAAGTTTCTTTACCATGTCCTTAACCATCTTGTGGTCTTCGGACAATTCGAAAGACATAGCCTGTGCTTCAAGTGTTGCAGTCATTTCGTTTTGGCTCCTTAATTCCTTAAGCGAATTTCTTCAAAATTTCTCGGGCGATCACCACCCGATGTATCTCATTGGTGCCTTCACCAATGGTGGTCAATTTGGCGTCGCGGAAAGCGCGACTGATCTTACTGTTCATCTGAAGTCCCAACTCCGCGAGATGCTCCACCGCTTTGTCGGTAGCGCGCATCGCCACCTCGGAGGCGAAAAACTTCGCGAAAGCTCCATCCAGGGTCCAGCGCTTCAGATTCTGCTTTTGGTGCGCCGCATTATAAATCATATGGCGCGCCGCTGCCACATCGGTCGCGATCTCGGCCAATGGTGCCAAGCGGTACTCGTTTTCCCACAAGTCGCCCATCAAGTCTTCCTGATGCAGAGACTTGGCCACCTCGTCGAGCGCGCACTGGGCAAGACCCAAGGCCATGGCACCGATGGTGATTCGTCCCCCATCGAGCGTCTGCATAAAGTACTTAAAGCCCATGCCT
Organism: uncultured Burkholderiales bacterium; assembly: GCA_964630575.1. Classification (GTDB taxonomy): domain Bacteria; phylum Vulcanimicrobiota; class Xenobia; order Xenobiales; family JADMJV01; genus JAEXNA01. Next base: position 5,701 of record CAZVVF010000055.1, read on the forward strand.
CTTTCGCCGAGCATATTCTCAGCCGGCACACGACAGTCTTCCATGATCAACTGACCCGTAGCGGAAGCTCGCAACCCAGTCTTGTCTTCCTTCTTACCGAAACTGAACCCGGGGAAATCTTGCTCAACAATGAAGGCCGAGATGCCGCGATGTCCGGCCTCGGGGTCAGTGACGGCGCTCACCACGTAACTGTGAGCTTCTGTGGCGTTCGTACACCAAGCCTTGGCACCGTTGAGGACCCAGTGAGTACCATCGAACACAGCGTTCGTCTTGGTGGCACCAGAATCCGAACCCGCTTGCGGTTCCGTCAGGCCGTAGCCACCGAGGCGCTCTCCCTTGGCAAGGGGAGTCAGATACTTCTTTTTCTGTTCCAGATTCCCGAAGGCGAAGATAGGATTGCTCCCCAAGCCGATGTGGGCTGCCAAGATAATGCCCAGGGACCCCCAACTTCGCGAGCACTCCTCGACCAGCATGGCTAGAGACACGGCATCTTCACCGCGCCCACCGAACTCGGCCGGGAAGGGCAGACCGAGATAACCGCGGTCGGCCATTTTGCCTAGCAACAATTCCCTCGGGAAACGTTCCGTCGCCTCGTACTCTTCGGCGATCGGGTCGACGTGCTCGGCTAAGAAAGACCGAATCTCCGTACGGAACTGTTCATGTTTATCAGTCAGCAGGTGACTGTTGGATACAAAAGAGGTCATCGACTCCATTGTCGCTGCACTACTCATCGGATTCTCCTTTTTGATTCTCGCTTGAGCCTCGACTCATCTCGCGCCTCCTTTTACCCAGCGACCGCAACTTTAAGCGGAGCGCCAGTGGCGGCTATGACTTCCTCGGTGGTATGCCCGTCCATCACCTCTTTGAGCACCATGCCCTCCGGGGTCACTTCGATGACGGCCATGTCGGTCACGATGAGATCGACGACGCCCTCTCCCGTGAGGGGCAACGAGCAATGCTCCACAATCTTGTGGGAGCCATCGCGGGCGGTGTGTTGCATCGCGATGATCACGCGCTTGGAACCGGCCACCAGGTCCATGGCCCCGCCCATACCCTTGACCTTAGCCCCAGGGATCATCCAGTTGGCCAGATTGCCTTTCGAATCGACTTCCATAGCACCGATCACGGTGAGGTCGAGGTGACCGCCACGGATCATCGCGAACGAATCGGCAGAGTGGAAAAACGAGGTCCCGGGCAATTCCGAAACAGTCTCTTTACCGGCATTGATGAGGTCGGCGTCCTCTTCACCCTCGTAAGGGTACGGCCCGATACCCAGCATCCCGTTCTCGGAGTGCAGAATAACCGTCATCCCCTCAGGAATATAGTTGGCTACCAGGGTGGGAATACCGATCCCGAGATTGACGTAGAATCCGTCCCTAAGCTCCTGTGCTACTCTTTGGGCGATTCGTTCTTTTTTCGATACGCTTTTCATAATTCTCTCCCAGAATCACGGCATCCACGAAGATGCCAGGGGTCATAATTTCGTCGGGGTCTAGCTGTCCAGCCTCCACCACGATCTCAGCCTCGGCGATGACAAAGTCCGCAGCCGTTGCCATGATGGGGTTGAAGTTGCGAGCCGTCTTGCGGAAAACAAGGTTACCGTGGGTATCCGCCTTGTAAGCTTTGATGAAAGCGACATCGGCTCGAAGCGCTCGCTCCAGCACGTATTTGCGACCGTCGAACTCTCGAACATCCTTGCCTTCGGCGATCACCGTACCCACTCCAGTGGGGGTGTAGAAACCGGCTAGGCCCGCTCCACCGGCACGTATGCGCTCGGCCAGCGTCCCTTGAGGGTTGAGCTCCACCTCTATGGTCTTATCGAGCATCCGTTGCTCCAGGGCTTTGTTCTCGCCGATGTAGCTCGAAATCATCTTCTTGACTTGGTCTTTGGCGATAAGGAGCCCGATACCAGCGTCATCGACACCACCGTTGTTGCTCACGATAGTGAGGTCTTTACAACCCTTGTCTAAAAGAGCCCGGATCAGCATCTCAGGAATGCCGCACAAACCGAATCCACCCATCATAAGGGTCATTCCGTCAGCGACTCTTCCCACTGATTCCAAGGCCGTTGTCCTTTTGTCCATTGAACTCTCCGTGGGGCTCGAGAGAAGCCAACAGGGGGCCCTCCCGGCAGGCTCAGCCTACTGAGGCGGACGCGAAAAGAGTCGGACCTGAGTGGGCTGGGCAGAGGCCTGGCTCAAAGCGAGCCGATCCTCTGCACCCTCTTACCCCGCCAACGAACATGTTATTCGTGAGTCAAGAGAAAAGAGCGCAGAGGCGCCAACGAGATGAGATCACAAAGATGAAGCCTCGCACTCGGCCCCCAGCTTGGCCAAGGCGTCGAGTATGTAATCCCGGTCTTTCTCGGCCAAAAAGAGCTTCAACAAGTCGGCGTACTCTTGGTGATAGGTGCCTTGAAACTCCTCGATGAGCTCTTGGATCTTGAAGAGAGGCACCCCCCCGGCCAGAACCGCTACGAAGAGGTCCACAAGCCACGCATCCGGATGCTTCTTCAGGGCTTCGATATCAAAGCCCAGCCGGGACAGGCCCTCGAACTGAGCCTCCAGATTCATCAAGAGTTGCTCTTGCACCCGAGGCTCCATCTGATCCAATTGACTCAGATTGACCATCAGGCTGTCGATTCGCTCCACAACCCCGTCCTTTTGCGGCCGGGGCATAAAGAGGTCGTGGCGCGACTTTGCCCAGCGCTCTTGCAGGTCCCAGAACTTCTCCTCTACCCAGAGCTGAAGGGTCTCGGGCTTCAGCCGAGCGCACTCGCGCAGCTCGGTGAGCATGGATTGCACAAATGGGCCGACAACAGGAACCGCAGAGGCCTCGGACTTCTCGAACTCATCGCGCCAGAGAGCCAAATGATGTAGCAACTCTGCCCCGTTCTTCAAATTCGGGATCGCTTGCTTCAAGACTTCTGGGTCCTCGGATTTGAGCTGCTCATAGGCCAGCGTGAAGCTATCGATACCCTTGAGAAAAGCCTGTCGAGTAGGCTCGTCGAAATTCTCCGAGGCTGTCTTGTAGAGTTGAACCAAGTCGTCGATGAGCAAACGGGTCTCACCTGCGTAGGCTTCCAGCGGAACGCGGTGGAGATTGCCCTTGAGGTGGGCCCGAATCGCGTGTATCAAGACATCGACTGCCGGCAGCCGAGTGACGTTCAGCCGACCGCGCGTTTTCACGTATTCGTCCATCAAGGCGTAGACTCGAAAGCAGTCCGCCGTGAACTGGTCGCTGCACTCGGGCCGCTCAATCGTTTTCTGGATTCGGTCGAGGGTCTCGCCGATTTCGTGGGCGATCTCCTCCAGACGATCATGGCTTGCCAGAGCCCGGAACTTGAAATAGGTCTCCAGCAACTGTGGCATCAGCTCGGGCCAAAGTTTGCCGCCCTTGGGACCGAGCTTTCCACCCGAGCGGTGCTTCTCTTCCAACACCAGGACTAACTTGGGGGGCAGGGGATGGATCAGAGTTTTTTCCATGGCTACAAATTGTTAACTTTTTGTGAGACACCTTCAAACCGAACCCCATCTCCGCTAGTATAGCCAGTGAGTAAGACAAGGAGAGTCCTATGAGTTTAGGTTCCGTGGGTATACCAACGACCCAGGCCCAGTTCCAGCAGCCACAAATGCGCCAACTTGAGAGAGTCGATTTCCAAGACGACTCAGGCAAGACTTACCAAACCTTTCAGAATGTGTCGGCGACCCGACCTGCCGACACCAACGCCGCGCGAAAGGGATTCGGCATCGACCTCAACGGCGACGGACGCTACAGCAGCGACACCGACGGACTCCTGGCTTTCGACCTAGACGGTGACGGAAAGTACACCTCTACGGATGTAGAGAACACCAGCAAATACCTCAGAGCCCTCAGCGGCGAACAGGACCTCGATGGTGATGGCCGCGTCAGTTTTCAAGAGCGCTCCGACGCCCACAACATGATCAAGCAGTTTGGCTCCGCCGACCTCGATCAAGACGGTGTCCTGCAGGGTTGGGAGATCTCTGAACTCGGCGGAATGGTCGTCAAACTCGGAAACGACGCCGATGGCAACCCGACCTCTTCAATCCAAAACCTCCCGGGCTTTGAGGCCGACCGACAGCCTCCCCAATCCGCCGTCTCAGACCCTCTGGCTGGACAGCGCCAAGCAGAATTCGATGCCTGGAGAAACCAAATGCTGGGACAGTGGTCCGCCGTTCTTGGGATGGACCTCTCCAGCGTCTTCAACAGCTCCCCAGGCGCTAGCGGCGGCGGTCTTACCCAACAGTTTCAGTTCCCGCCGGTGAGCACCCAGATGTTCGGATTCGGCCTGCCCCAGCAACAGCAACAGTTCAACTTCCCTCAGTTCAACTTCCAGCAGTTCGACCCTATGGCAGGTCAATCGTTTGATGCCAACGGATTCCCGAGCTTCTTCTCAACCGGGCTCGGATTTCTCTAGGGCGACAAAGCCCACAGGCGCCGCTTAACGGCGGCGGACCTTGAGTTCTGCCGAATCGTCCCGCGCTCCATCCAGAGTCGCCTTCAGATCGGCGGCGAGATTGGGGTCGCGAGCTTTCAGTTCCAAGTAGGCTTGCTCAGCCAGATCGCTGTGCCCAAGCCCGGCCTGAGCCAGAGCCACCGAGGCGTAGAGAGCCGAAAAATCCGGGTGTAAAGACAGCCCTTTCTGAGCAATCTCTAGAGCCGACTGATAATCCCCGGCCTCACGATAGAGGCGGCTTCCCGTCAAAAAGAGGTCGGGATCACGAGGATATTTGTCGACGCCCTCAAGACAGGTTTCTAGAGCCAGTTCGGGCTGGTCGTTCTGGTGATAGGCCAAGGCGAGGGTGTTCACGTAAGAGGCGAGCTGACCCGCGCTGCATTGGTCCTGCCCCAACACCACCCCCTGCTTCAGGTAGTCGATGGCCTGGACAGGCTCCCCCCTGAGCATAAACACCATGCCCTGGAGAACGAGATTGTCCGGCTCCTTGGGATTCGAGGTGAGCAGTTCACTGACGTATTTTTGCCCCAGGTCGATACGGCCCGTGGAGAGGGCGATGTTGGCCAGGAGAAAGCGCGCCCCTTGACTCTGAGGAGAGTCCCGCAAAACGTGAAGGGCCAGTCGCTCGGCCTCTCCAAACTGCCCCTTCTGAAAGAAGCTCTCCGCCAAACCGAGTGCGCTCTCAGGATTGTCGGCCCCCTCCAACTGGGCAACGACCGGCACTTCCTTGGCCCAGTCCAAAGGCTGGGCCGCGACACTGGCGGTGACCAGAGCCCCCAGAAATAACGTTAAGATCCTCATCGTTCCACTCCTTTTGGGCTCACTGGGCCCGGC
>CAZVVF010000056.1:0-10905 GCA_964630575.1 uncultured Burkholderiales bacterium
TGCCACCCGGCCCCCTATAGACGCCCCCTGTGCCGGTATGAAAACCACCGCTTCTAGCGTAGCCGTAGTTGTGACCCCAGGCCGTGGTACCTCTGTAGGCACCACCGTAAGCGCCCCTGCGATAGGCACCGCCTCGATAGACAGCCGAGCCCATGTACATGCCGTGAGCGCCCCAGTTGAAGGCGCCGTAGTTGTGGGTGAAGGCAGCCCCTAAAGCCACGCCGGTCCCAAAAGCCAGAAGCCCAGCACCGTAGGGATAGCTCGCGTCGTAGAGAGCCGGGGCATCGTATGTGGGCACATAGATCACATCCGGAGTAGCCGGCTCAATGACGATCGATCCGTTCACCGTGGTCACCGTCTGCTGCGATGTACTCTTCAAAGCTCCCATGGTTTTGGCTTGCGCCCTAAGAGCCTGGATGCAATCCATCACGCCCGCCTTGTCGGCCAGGAAATCCTTGCCCAACTCCGTTGTGCTGTTGAGATCACCCGTCATCGTCTTGAGCACGCTCGGGAAGGTGCATAGGGCCTTGACACTGTTCTCCCAGGGCTGAAGGTCCATCGCCACAGACAGAGCCTCGCCTTGGACTCCCGGATTGTTGCTGCACCAGAGTGAAGCCTCCATCAACTGGTCGGGATACGTCGAGGCGGCCAAGACCTGAGCCAAGAGTGGGTCGGGATAGAGCGCGTAGGGTGCGCATAGCGGCACCAGAGGGTTGCTGCTACTGACTGCGCTCGACTGGGCCAAACACGTTGAGGTCAAAAAGAGAGTCACCATCATAAAGCCAGCGACGAGTTTCCTAAGCGGCATAGAATAGCTCCTTGAAGTACTGGGCCAAAACCCGGTGGGGATTCTTTCCTGTGCGCTCGACTTTCCCCTCCAGACGGCCCGGCGACCGCCGAGCCAGACCCACAGAGCACCTTTTCAAGATCTTTGGGATCGGGTCGCCTTTTTCGCTCTCTTCTTGCCTTTGGGCTTTTTGGGCGATGCGAGGGGCGGCTCCGGACTCCGGCTCACGGCCGTCTTATCGACCATGCCCGGCAGTAGCCCACGGCGGCGCAGTTCCGTCTTGGCTCGCGAGGTGATATCACTCTGAAAACGCGGCTCGGCCCTGTGGTCGTAAACGTACCCCTTGATGCGCAACCTCATATAAGGTTGGTACTCAAACTGGTCCGCGACCAGGCAGACCACAGGCTTCGAGAGCAAGAGATAGGGGGAACAGTAGGCGGCTTCGTAGCCGATCTTGAGAACTTCATTGGGGTCTGCCGCCGCATCCACATAGATGTCAGCCGAGACCTGTTCGTCGGGGACCCCGGAGTTGGAGTTCCAGATCTTACAGGTCAGAATCTCGCTGTTGGGGATCGTGATTCGAGTGTCATCGAAATTGGTCATTTTGGTGCTGCGAAAGCCGATATGGTCGATCTCGCCTGTGGCGTCACCTATCTGGACACGGTCTCCAAGCTGATAGGGCCTGTCGGCCAGAATAACCAGGCCGCCGATTAGGTTTTTCACCAAATCCTGGGAGCCCAACCCGATCGCGAGGCCCATAGACGCGGTGACCGCGAGAAGGGCCTCAGTACTGGGGGAAAAGATACGAGCCACCGATCCCGCTGCCAAGAGCCACATAACCGCTGCCCCAAGCGGGATCAGGGTCTTAAAAAAGAAGCGAGAGCGGGGAGCCGCATCCCCCAAGCCATCCAAGAATCGCTGCCAGAGCTTGATCACCACGACCGTAATCAAAATGATCACGATCACCTCAGTGACCTTTCCGAAGGTCATCTGGGCCAACCAGCCACTATGGGAAGAAAGGGGAGCTAGAGCCAACATTCAGTGGTCCTCTCTGGAAACGTTTTTTGTTCAGCCGTCAAAGGAGGTTCCTCCGAAACAGCGCTTCTTTGACGAGGGGCATCGCTTCGGGACGAACCCTCAGCCCCGGATGGAACGGGTCCAATTCGAGAAGTTCTCGACTTATCAGCTCGTCCAATTGAGTCTCACTCCTTTGCAGGCTGCAGTCGAAGATCGTGGCGTGCTCCTCAGCCTGCAAACTTCCGTGCTGGAGAACAGCCACCACGGTGAAGAGATCGTCGAGGTCGATGCCATCGATCAGCGGGCCCAAATCAGGAACTTGTATCGGCTGCAGATAGACGATTCCAGCCTCCACCGTCTCAATATGAGCCAACCACATCTCTAGGGCTGTTCGATAGACGCCGGTGGATTGCTCCGAGAGTCTGTCAAAAAAGACTTGACTCGGTCTGTGCGTTCCGGTGAGGCGTCGTTGCAGTCCTTCCAAGCGGCTGGGTGCATGATGGCGTGAGGAGAAGCGAATACGCAGACCGGAGAGGTTGTGGCGTACCATAATGGCGGATTGCAAATCGCTGCGGCTTGCAGATGCCGTCTGGATCGTGTGAGTGAATCGCTGACTCAGTCCAACCACCCGGTCGAGCAATTTGAAACAGCTTTGATTGATGGCCAAAATCCAAAGCGTCTTGTGGCACGTAGCGGCCACCAGACTCTGAAGATAGGTAATCCCATCGAATCCCCCGATCGTTTTTAGAAACGTTCGCTCGAGTTCTTCGATGATCAGGATCCGACGACGCTCCAGAAGGGAGCTTTTGAGGTCCGCGTCCGGCTCAAGACCGAGCAGGTTGAGAAGGAAAGCCTCTACCGCCTTCTCCGAGGTCACTCTCTGAGAGAACTCTCCCCTCACGACCTCGACCCCATCGATCTCATTCTGCAGACAGTTCAGGAGGCTCGTCTTCCCACTCCCGCGTTGGCCACTGAGCAGGATAGCAACACTTCGACCTCGCTCCCAGAGCTTGCGCGCTTCCATAAAAGCGTCCAACTCTGGACTTCTGCCGATCAAGAAGCGCGTATCCTCGACTGGCTCAATGCGAAACAATCGCTCATAGATCGCCGGCAGGTCGCGCTCTTCCTTGCGAATGAACTGTTCGGGGAGATAGGTTCTTCTCTCCACCGAAGTCACGGTCACTTCTCGGTGTGTAAAACCAATGATGTTGAGAAAGTCCCGGCCCTTGGCCATAGCGTACTTGAGACCCGACCGAATCGCACGCTTGCCAGAGTAGAGCAAGCTCTTGCCCGCCGAGCGCCCACCACGCTTGAGGTTCTGGCTCACCGCATGAGCAAAGGCTGCGCTGCGATTGCTACTCGTTCTCCACTGGTAATCGGCGAAGAGGAGAGGCAGAATAATGGAGAGTTCCTCATCCCCTGCGAATCGTCGTTTGGGTTCCTCGTCGAGTTGAAAGCGCAGAAGATCCAGAGCGTTTGAAAGCGCGTCTAGACCTATCAGCCCATCCTCTGCCTTGGGCTGGAGTTCCAGGGCGAAGCGGACAACGTCCCGCGCCCTTTCGGACTCTTGCAAGAGCTTCTTGTGCTCTCTCTCGCACTGCTCGAAGATCTCGAGAGATTCTTGACTGATCGACACCCAGGCCGAGCGCAGAGCCTGTTCAGGATAGATCTGGGCCCATTTTTCACGCGAGGGCGGAGGATATTTCTTAGTGATCAAGCGAGCCGAGTTCGAGAGCAGACTGTCGGCCTCGCGATCCACGAGTTCGCGAAGGTCTTGCAGCCGCCGCTCGGCCGGTACGACCCTGGCCTTGGTCACAGGCAGACTATCGAAATGGCCCGATTCAATCGCTTCCGTGAGCCAGTCCGTCATCCTCTGGAGCTCCGAGATGAGATCGGTGCGCTCTTTCTCTACGGACTGCGCGATCAGCTTCACTCCGTTGTGGATCTGGTCCCAAACGTGTTCAGCCGATCTCGCCATGCGAAGCTCCGCTTCGCTGGATCGGATCTGAGCCTCCCAATGCTCGAAGTGACGCGGGCGAGAGCTGGGTCTGGAATCAGGCGTTTTAGCGAGCTTCTTCCAGATCGCCTTAGGCAAGAGCGAGTGCAGATTCGCAGAGCTTCGTTCGAGCTCCTGAAGCGCCTGATGGGCCAAGGACTGAAGCTGTGACCAGCGCCGGTGGATGGTCTCGGTAGCGGACTTTTCGAGCTTTCCTTCGGTGAGGGAAACCGCTTGCCAGGTATTCTGAATGATGAGCAAACTCTCGCTCACACAGAAAACGATTTTGTCGTGCGCCCGGGTTTGAGGACGCACGGCATCGGTCAACACTCCAGCGACACAGGCTCGCACCGGGATCGTTCTTGGAGTCTTGGAGGACTTCCGCCCGAGATTCAACCATAGCGAAAAGTCTTGCCACGAACCCGTCACCTTTTGCGGAAGGGATCGAACAGCCTCTTCCATCTTGCGGTCGTGACCCTCCAGCGCCAACAAAAGTCTGCGTTGGGGTCGCGTTCGGTCCAACCGATTCAGTGGCGTATCGAGATAAACATCCCTCAACTGGAGGCGCGAGGTCTTGAGTTGGTCGAGCGAGCTCGATCCGACCGAGCCGGTGGGGTCCACGATGGCCTGGTCCACGACCCTCTCGACCTCTAGCCAGATAGCCTTGGCCTCAAGCAGAACATTGTCGCAAGACTCTTTCAGTCGCGCAAAAAACTCCTGAAACGCCGTGGACGTGCCAGGCGTAGCGTGGGAAGAGTCGTCGGGGATCTGAGCCCCAAGCTTATCGGTCATCGATCTTGAGGTATTCCTGCTTTCATCTGACTACCCTCTCTGCTCGTTGCTGCGAAAAAGTCTGCGATCACAGTGTTTCCGCTCCAACAAGCCCTAGGCTTTACCACCGGGTATTCAGGCTCAAACACGAACTAGCGGTCGAGAGTAAGACTCCATTGTCCAGCATCATCTCGCTCCGCCTTGGCGACTGCGTAGTCCCCCCGACCGTCCCCTGGGTCAGCCAGGAAGAGATTCATGGTATGAGTCTTGGTAAAAGGGTGAAAGAGGCACCAGACGACCTCGTTGCCGTAATCCGGGCTGGCTGTCGCCAGGAGCATCCGAGCCGTCTGAGTGGGAAACTTGGAGTCGTCAGAGGCTGACTCTATCCGCTTTTTTATCTGCCTGCGGAACTCTCGTTCCAAGAGCAAGGGGCGAAGCAAAGCCGAGCCCAGCAGGGCGAGAAAGGCCAAGGCCGCAACCATGGCCAGGGCCCGATTTCTCCTCACGATACACCCAGAGCGGGGCGTGCAGAGTCAAACATGGGTAACCCTCTCTTCCCTTTCGGCTCTCGCGCCTTGCCGAGTCCTGCGGTCCTCAGCAAGGGGCTTGAGAGGCCAAACGGATCCTGGCCAGCAACACGGGATAGGCTCAAGCAAAGAGAGGACAAAAATCTCGAAAAAAGAGCGTCCACTCGGGGACGCTCGGGTAGGATTGCCGCTCTACATCCATATCTTCTTGGCGTGGATCGACTTGTCCCAAGCCCGTCCCCCCTCTACTTTCAGAAGGGTCCCTTTTCGGGCGTAGTCAAAGAATCCGTTGAAGGACATGATCTCATCGCGAAAGACGCCGCCTGGCAAGAAGATGCGTCTCACGATCCTGGTTCCCGGCTTCACGTAGACCCAGTTTTGACGTTTGTTGGGATTGGCATCGCGCAGAGCGATCCCAAACCGTTGACCAGCGCGGTCAACATTGGTTACGCGATACTCGCCGGTCACCGACAGAATTTGAGCATTGGCCGCTCCGGTGGCTCCAACAAAGAGTAGAAAGACAGTAAGAATCAAGGAACGATAATTGTGCATGACCTGTAATTCCAGCACCGAGGTTGCTTCTCCTCGAAAGAAGAGAGTTCACTCTGGCTATCAGGCCAGGCTTGCATCCGAGGTCAACAGCCTCGCCACAACATCACGAAGCCTTGGAACATCCAGCGGTTTGGGCAAGAAAGCGTCTACACACTGTTCGTCCAAATGGATTCTCTGCTCATCGCGCATAGCCGAAACCAAGATCAAGGGGATGTCCTTCGTCTTATCGTGAAACCTCACCAAGTTGGCCAGAGCCAAGCCGTCTAAGCTAGGCAGAAGAATATCTGAGACAATGAGATCCGGGGGATCCTCCTGAATGGCGAGAAGCAAGTCCAGGCCGTCCCCAAAGATCGTAATATCGAGAGCGCCTCCTTGACTCAGCACGCCCTTAATAAAAAGAGCTTGAGTGGGACTGTCCTCCCCCAGATAGACACGATACATCCTGCATGCTTTGGCCAAACGACAAAGAACACCCTCTCGCAGGGCCCTCTAAATCTTCGCAGAACCTTATATGTTCATGATTGAATTTCACTACGTTGCTCAAGACGAGAATGGCCGACGCTTCAACGGAAGCCTCAAGTCCGAATCCAAGGACGAGGCTCTGAGTACGCTTGCCCAACGATACGCCATCGTCACTCGCCTCGAGCACCGCGCCCCACGCACTTCGATCAATCTCTTCGGCAACCGCATCAAAGGCGAAGACATTCTCGGATTCTGTGAGACCCTCTCAGCGATGCTCGAGGGCGGTGTCACGATCAAAGCCTCTCTGGACACCCTCCTGGGAGACACGGAAAACCCCGCGCTTCGGAATGTCATCATGGACCTTTCCGCTCGAGTCGGCTCGGGGGACTCTCTCTCAGCAGCGCTCACTCAGCACCCGGATGTCTTCGACAGTTTCATGGTCAACATGGTCGCCGCCGGCGAATCCAGCGGAGAACTGCCTGAAATGGTTTTGAGGGTCGCCTCCTACCTGCAAAAGACCGAGGAGATGAAAGACAAGCTCCGTTCGGCTTTGACTTATCCGGCAGTCGTGCTCGGTTTTGCGGGCCTTCTCGTCGCTGCCATCTTGGCCTTTGGGGTTCCCTACTTAAAGGACCTCTACTCTGGCTTAGGTATCCAACTCCCTTACCCAACGAGAGTCCTTATCGGCATTGGCTCTTTCCTGGGCGGCAACATTGTGCTCTCGGTCCTGACTTTTTTTCTGCTCTCTTTCCTACTGCGAGCTTTTCTTCAAAGCAGCACTGGCCAATTGACCCTGGCCAAGGCGAAGCTCCAAACCCCGGTCGTCAATGGGCTCTTTAGGCACCTTTACACGTCACGATTCGCCCGAACCCTCTCCCTGCTCTACTCGAGTGGAATCCCACTGCTCAACGCCCTGGAACTCACCGGCAACAGCATCGGGAATTCGCTGGTGGCTCAAACCATCAGCCAAACTCAGGAGGATCTAAAATCTGGCGGTTCCCTCTCCGACTGTCTCAGAAAGAACCCCTATTTCAGCGATGCAGCCATCGGACTCGTCGCCGCAGGCGAAGAGTCGGGAAGACTCGACGAAATGCTGCTCAAGGTGGCAAGGTTCTACGACCGAAAGGTCGACGTGAAGCTAGAGGCCGTGACCTCCATCGTAGAGCCGCTCATCATGATTTTGGTAGGGATCGTCATCGGCGGCATTATCCTCGCTATGGGCCTCCCCTTCCTCACCTTGGCCTCGAACTTTTAAAGGCTCCGCGACGCTGCGGACAGAGGCTCCTAAGCTTGGGTTGCAGACAAGACCTCGCTGACTGATGTCACTCCGTCAAGAAGCTTGGTCAAGGCCGACTCTCGTAGACTCTGAAATCCATCTTCCCGAGCCAGGGCCTCCAGATTGGCTGCGGTGACCTGGTCCTCCTTGAGCGACTTCATCTCGGGAGTTATGCGAAGAAATTCATGAATCCCGGTCCGTCCCTTAAAGCCCAGGTTGTCGCAGTGTCCGCACCCCACAGGCTCGAACACGACGATAGGCTTTGAACCTGAGCCCAAGCCGAATCTCTCGACCAAAGGCGGAGCCAAATGGGCCATCTTCTTACACGCTGGACACAGAACTCTGATCAGCCGCTGACCCAGGATCCCGCTGAGGCCAGCCATCACCTGAAAGGTTGGCAGACCCATATCTACGAGCCTCAAGACAGCCAAGGCCGCGCTGTTGGTGTGCAGCGTTGAAAACAAGAGATGCCCGGTGAGGGCTGCGCGAAAGGCAATCTGCGCCGAGTCCAAGTCACGGATCTCTCCGAGCATAATGATATCGGGGTCGTGACGAAGGATGGCCCTTAGACCCACACCGAAGGTGTATCCGATATCCGGTCTGATCGGCACCTGCTGAAGCCCCTCGAGCTTATACTCCACCGGGTCCTCGACAGTGATGATCTTTCGCTCCCGAGAGGCGATGCGAGAGAGCGTCGCATAGAGGGTCGTCGACTTCCCCGATCCCGTCGGACCAGTCACCAAGACGATCCCGTAAGGCAGCCTGATCACTTCATCGTAGCGCTTCAGGACGTGCTCTTGAAAACCCATCTGCTCAAGCTTACGACTCGCCGCAGCAGAATCCAATATCCGAATACAAACGCCCTCACCGTGCACGTTGGGAAGAATCGAAATCCGAAGATCGAAGTCCCGGTTCTCCAACGTCACACTCGCTCGACCATCTTGAGGGAGTCGCTTCTCGGCAATATCGAGCTGGGAGATCACCTTGATCCTCGACACCACAGCCGAGTAGGTCTCCCTTGAGGGGGCTTCGTAGTTGTGCAGCACGCCGTCGATACGATAGCGCAAGCTCACGTGGTCTTCCTCGGGCTCTAGGTGAATATCACTCGCCCCAAGACGGATGCCTTGCCGAATGAGCTTCCAGACCTCCTGGATCACTGGAGACTGAACATCGGTGAGGCCATAGTCGGCGCCCTCGGCCTTTTGCGCCGCGGCATGCGACTTGGCTCTTCCCCGCGCCTCCTGAGCCTCGCCATCCTCGTGAGGCTTCATCAGATACTTGCGAGTGATGATCGCGTTGATATCTCTGAGCTCCGACAAAACCGGCTTGACGCGTTTTCCGGTGAGCTTTCTTAGAAAGTCCTCGCAGCGCAAGTCGTTGGGGTCGCACATCGCCACATAGAGCCTGTCCTGAAGACAGAACAAAGGCATCACTTTGAGCTTTCGTGCCTGCTCCTCAGTGAGCAAGGAAACGGCTTCTGCCGACGGCGAATAGCCAGAGAGTTCGAGCACTGGGATCCGGTAGTAACGACTCTTCGCGCGCCCAACCTCATCCTTTGTGGCCAGCTTGTTGGCCGCTATCTCGGCCAGCAGTTCCGACTCGTCTTCGATGGACCTCAGCGACGCCATCTGTTCCTCGGACAGATTCTTCAGTTCCTCTAGCCAGCCGATCATTGTCCCAGCGCCAACCCTACAGACACCTTATGAAGCGGTGCCTCGTTGTCTGCGACGTCTAGCTTCTCCCAACTCTCTCTGGTCACACTCAGGCGCAGCTCCTCCTCAAGCCAGTCTGGAAAATCAGCCAAGAGCGAGGTCCCTCCGGAAAGAAAAACCCCGGCAACTTGGGGACACTCAAGCCTGGAACAGCAGTAGTCCAACGACCGCTTGACCTCGTAGTGAATCTCGCTGAGAACCGGATTGACGGTGTGGATCATCTCGTAGAGGGGCAAGGATTTTTTGACATTCTCGGCCTCCTCCCAACTCACCTGAGAACCGACTTGAATAGCGTAGGTAATGTCTTTGCCGCCTATGGGTACGTCTCGCAAAAAATACGGAAACCCTCCCTTGACCAATAGGATCTGGGTCATCGCGAATCCGATGTCGACGATCGCGTAAAAGGCATCAGGATCGAGGCTGCGGTTTCGATAGAGTTCACGAGTCAGAGCGATCCCAGTCGCTTCGAGCCTTCGAATTGTCAGATTGCAGAAGGCGGCAATCTCATGAAGTTGGTGGGTCGTCACCTTCTTCCATACAGAGTAGAAGACGGCCGTCTTGTCGCCCTTCAGCGGCTCCACTGGAACGTGAGCGATGTCCAAGGTATCGATGGGAAATGGAACTTCCCGAGTAACGGTGGAGCGAACCGCCATGTCGATCTCCTCATCCTTGAGCTTGGGCAGCGGGAGATACCCCGTGGTGAGAGAGTCACCCTGAATCCCCAAGACCACCTGCCCTTTGGTGAGCGCCAATGTCTTTTCGTGGGGCTTTAAGAAACTCTTGACTCGCGCGCGCAGGTCGTGCTCTGTGAGGGCATCATCGATGCCATCGCGAGAGGGGAAGAGAACATCCCTCCAAACCCACGGTTTATGAGAATTGGCAGCCAGCGAGGCTCCTTGCAAGCTGTAGCTCCCAATGTTCAGGCCAACTTGAACCTTCTTCCCAAAAATTGACATCTTACCCTATCTCCAACCAACCTCAGTCATAGGATTCCATCTGAGCGACGAAAAAATCTCGTGTTCGAATAAGTTCTTCGCGAAAGTCCACAAAGGCCTGCTTGCTCTCCTCGAGGTGGCGTGCCCGAGCATGCTCTTCGAGCAACTGAGCCCGCTTGTGTAGCCCGTGTGCCCCTAAGCAGGTCGCCGTGCCGGAGAAGGAGTGAGCGAACTGAAACAGATCATGGCTGCGAAAAGAAGCCATTGCGGTGTCCATAAGAGGGAGCTTGGCCGCAACGTCTGCCAGGAAAGTGCTAAACAGCTCTTTCATAAGCGGAACGTCTCCCCCCATCATATTGTGAATATAGGCCAGATCCACTGGCGGGCTACCCTGGTTATCCGATCGGTCCAAGAAAACCCCCTCTCTGTACCCCCAAGTTCCTTTTCCCTATTGAGATGCCTGCAGTTTGCAGGTAAGGTAAGGGAGTGAGATTTTCAAACATGCGAAAGGTGCGCGGTGCCCTCTTGATTGAGGCTCTTGTGTCCTTCGCCCTGATGTTCTCCGTCGCCCTCACCGTCGCGGCGCTCCAAGCCCACGCCCACGGAGCCAAAGAAAAGGCCCGCAATATGGCCATTGGCACATCTTTTGCACGACAGATTTTGGAAGAGACGCGATCCACTTCCTTTGAAAAAATCGAGTACGGCAAGACAGAGCAGAGTCGAGTCGTGACATTCACGCGCGGAAAGAACGCCGGCCAATCAAAGTTTTTGGGAACACGCCTCGTCGAAAAAACAGAGGTAGCGGGCCTCAAGAGCGTTCAGGTCACCGTGTCCTGGAACTCAGGTTCTGTAGATTTGGAAGGCTACGTG
>CAZVVF010000057.1:0-10898 GCA_964630575.1 uncultured Burkholderiales bacterium
GCGGTAGAGCCTCAAAGCGTTTTCGGCCAGGATCCAGTGTGCTGCTTGAAGCGCTTCTGAGTGATTCAGGTCACCGTCACGAACCGTTTCGCACAACACCTCGTTGAGCACGGCTCTGGAGTTCACAGACCCGAGGGCATAGAGGTCGGGGATGAGACTAGCGTCTGAAGAGTACAGGATCTTGTTGAGCGGAGTGAGTTCGAGCAGTGCACTCACGCTTTGCTTCATACCCTGATAGGAAAGAAAGGGCAGGGCCAGCCCAAAATCAACCCAGGCGTTGGGGTACACCGAAGCTAGGTATCCGCTCTCGCGCACGAATGGATAGCCCGCGTGGAGCAACACGAACGGGCAGCTGTAGCGTTCGATGAGCGGTCGAAGCCAGAGCGGGTTGGAGTCTTCCAAGGCCAAGTCGGGATCCCCGAATCCTGTGTGAAATTGAAACGGCATGTTGAGGCTTTGGGCGATTTCACAGGCGGTTCGAATAAGGTAGGAGTAGAGGTCGGACCGTCCTATGCGACGGATCTGTGGAGAGTAGTCGAGTTTGGCATCAGAGCGTTTACCAAGGCCTACCCGCAGGCCACCTCTGTAGGCTGCGATCGACTTGAAGCCGACGACACTGGGACAGAGCTTTTGCAACCGCTCTCGGAAAGCGCTCTCGAAGGTGCTGAAGGTCTTGTGAGAAGGCAGGAGTTGCTCCACGAGCTGTTCTATTCGCAGGACCCTTTTGATGGGGACGAACTGCTCGTGCCACTGCCAGGGAAGAATGTCCTGTGGGCTCAATCCGTCATCGAGAATGAGTGCTCTGAGGTTGGCTGCTTTGAGATAGAGAGCCGTGAGCTGCTCTAAGGAATGCTCACCGCGGGCTCGTTTGACCGACTCTGGATCCGCCGGGCAACCCAAGAGCTCGGCCAACTGTCGTATGCTGCGGCGGTAGAATAGGCCGTGTGGGACATCTCTTTGCCAACTCAGCGGGTCCGAGGCCTCGGTAAACGCCGCCTCAAAGGGTAGAGCGGATTCGGGTTTGCGAATGTTGTGGGCGTGTTGATCGATCGCCGGGATGCTGTCGATCTCGGTGCGTAGAGTCAAAAGAGCGCTCCTTTCTCTGCCTTGCTAGAGGCTTCAATATCGACGGAGTAGGAGGTCGACTTCCTCTTCCGGGCTGAGTTCTAAGACGGAGTTCAACTCCTCTCGCTTGACCGACAGATAGGACCGATGGAGGTCTTCGCCCATGGCTTCTTTGAGGACCTCCGAGCGCTCGAGAGCGGCTAAGGCGTGCTTGAGTTCGCTGGGTAGGCGCTCGATTCCCAACTCTTGGCGCTCCTCATCGGTGAAGAGTCCCGGGTCCTGAGCGACGGGTTTGCCAAGGGCGGTCTTGTTCTCTACTCCCTGAAGTCCCAGGGCGATGATTCCACCGAGAGCGAGATAGGGATTGGCTGAGGCATCGTGGGTTTTGAGTTCGAAGTGACTCACGCCGAGTGGACTGCTGGGTAGGCGCACCGCGGCCTCTCGGTTGTCGTAGCCCCAGCAGGAGTAAGCCCCGCTCCAGAGGTGTGGGCCGAGGCGAGCATAGGAGTTTCTGGTGGGGGTGGTGAGCGCCATTAGCTCGGGCAAATGCTCCAGGATCCCGGCCATAAAGTGCTGGGAAGTGGTGTCGCTCTCGGTTTTGGGATCGGTGATGTTCCTGTCGCCTTTCCAGAGGCTAAGATGGATGTGGCAGCCGCTTCCGGCCCTGTCTGGAAAAGGCTTGGGCAAGAAGGTTGCCATCAGGTCGTTCCGGTGAGCCACTGCGTGAATTGTCTCCCGGAAGGTGACCTGTCGATCGGCGGCGGCGATGGGGTCTGTGTGGAGAACGGAAATCTCGAGTTGGCCACCACCGGATTCTGGGTGGAACTGAACCACGCGGCACCACTGGTCCTCCAGAGCTTCTACGAACTGGGTGAAGAGATCACCGGTCTGATTGAGGCCGTGGACGGCGCAAAAGAGAGTGTCGTCGAGAGGCTCCGGTCTGCCCTGGCCTGGTTTGAGAAGATAGAACTCGTTTTCGAGCGCCACCTGGAGGCTGAGACCAAAGCTCTCAGCTCTCTCCACCATGCGCCGGAGAAAGGCTCGCGGGCAATGGGACCAAGGTTGCCCGCCTACCATCATGTCGCCTATGACTCGGGCGTGTCCAGGGGCGTAGGGGAGGTGAACGAGTGAGGTCCAGTCTCCGATCAGTCTGGCTTCACCAACAGGACCCAAGCCAGAATCGGCTACAAAGGCATCGCGCATGGCGGGGACGGCTTGCTGGGCGTAGGAGATACCAACCCCACGCGTGTAGGCGTCGCGGAGAAAGTCGATAGGGACGACCTTGGCCCTGAGGATGTTGGCGTTGTCGCACCATAGAAATCGCACGAAACGGGTCCCTTTGGTCCTGAGTTCTTGAGTTAATCCTGGCATATTCGATCGGTTAGAAGTTGAGGGTGCAACTCCTCTAGAACCAATCGTTCATGGTTTTTTAACGGCTCGGCGCTAGAGTCGGATCATGCAGATCCGTCTCTCGCCTCCTCTCAAGAGGCGTCCCTCACCCACCGAGCCAGCGGCGTCCAATCGCAAGCCTGGCGTTTTGCGGACAACGGCCGAAGCCGTTGGGGGGATCGCTATGGGCGCCTTGCGGATACCGAGTTCTTTGATCGACGGCACACTCATCGGCTGCTATCAGGGGGCCCGTATGGGGAGGTCCCAAGACCACGGTATCACGGCAAAGGAGGTGTCCAAGTCTCTCGTCTACGTGAACCTCACCGAGGGTCTGGTCAAGGCTGGTGCCTGCGGATTTGTGGTGGCCGGGCCTACCGGTGCGGCGGTAGCTCTCACCCAAGAGGGTGTGAGGTCGGCAGCCGATGTTTTTATGTTGGTAAAGGGCGGCAGTGCAAACGCTTTAGGGACATCGGTGCACGAAGCTTTGACGAACCGAATCGAGGCTGGGGGCGGAGCCTGGCGCGGGGGAGCCAAAGGTCTGGTGACGGGAGCTGTGAGCTGCACGAAGGCCGGTGCCAAAACCGGCTTCAGTGAGGGCCGAGGTGCCGTGGCAGGCACCTGCGAAGCCGCCGCTGAGATCAAGAACGAGTTCTCTCTGGCCAAACCGCTGCGTGGACACGTTTTGGCAAGAGCGGCTCGGGCCGCAGCCGGTGCTGTCAGTGGGCTACTCGCAGCACCGGCGGGCTTGCTGCTGGGCCTGATTCAGAGTTCTTCCTCATCCGAGGCTAGGGCTGAGCTCTCCGTATCCAAGCAGAGACTCGTATCGGTCGGTGCGTCGACTGCGATGGGGGCTGCTGTGGGTGCTTTGGGAGGTCCGCTGGGAATCGCCCTCGGCGGTGTGGCCGGTGGAATGGTTGGGCTGCTCGGGGCGGGTTCAGCTAGCAACTTTCAGGAATCCGTGAGCCAAAGCCTGACTCGGGCCCAAGAAGACGATCTGGATATGGGAACCGATGTGGCCAACAAATATCGGGACATCGTTCAGGGCAGTGGTGTGGGGGCTTGGGCCGGTTTCCGGCTGGGTTGGGACTTGGCCCAGAGCGATTGAGGCAAACGGGATCCTGCGAAAGAGAGACACCACCCACGAGGTCTTCTAGCGGACTGAAGAGTTCACCGCACCAATCTAATCGATCCCCTCAACTTTAGGGCCGGCAACCCTCTCGTAGCTGCCATCGCTCGTCTTTTTGAGCTTGGTGAGCCCAGAGCTTGCGATGTCGGAATCCGAAGGGGGAGCGCTGTGGTGGCTCGGCAGACTGATGAGTCGTTCGAGCTCGCCTTTACCAAGCGGAGCGTCTCCTCTGTGAGGACAGTACTTCCCGCACACTGCGGGCTCTATCTTGCCTCGCACAAAGATCTCTAGTCTCTCTTGGCAGTCTAGGCAACGGTACTCGTATATAGGCATGACTTGTGATTCGCTCGCCTTTGTCGATACCCTCGGAATTCCCTGACGGGCCTTCGGGCGCGATGCTCTGCACAACTCTTGAAAGCTAGGAATCGCTTCTTTCTTCGAGGTTGGAGCGGGAGTCTGTGGGCAGGAGCAGCGGAAGTTTTTTGGGCAAGCAGCGAAGGCTCATAGGGGTCGTACCGAGGAGTTCGCCGTCGGCTTGAACAGGGCACGGCGGTAGGCACTCTACGCTAAAAGGTTCTCGGAGGCTGACTTGACGGACGTTCTTCACGCGCTCAAAGCGACCGCGAAAATTCTCAGGGAGGGCTCGAAAGACCTGGCCCAAGGTAAGGTTCATGGAGACGGCCTCCAAGGAACCGCTGAAGGCACTGGCTCTAGGAGCGCTGATCATTCCACCACCATAGTACTTTACGTTGGCGGCGTTGAAATTAAAGAAGATGTCCGAGGAGAAAGAACACTCTTGGCTCTCGATGCGGACCTCTCTATTCTTCCAGGACGCAAGGGAGAATAAAAGGGCGAGTAGGTAAGACATCGAGCCCGGGATCAGATTGGCCAAACGGGCTCGGCGCTGGGTCACCAAGGCCGAGAAACCAGCGGTCGCTCCCACGCAGAAGTAGCGGGAGCGAACGCTGCCATCGTGCTGGTAGCTCAGGTGTCCGAGGTCCAACTCCTCAAGGCGTTTCAGGGGGTGTTGCAGATAGTGCTCAGGTTTGCTGAAGCGAACGTCCAGGCTGTGCAGAAAGTCGTTTCCTGTTCCTAAAGGTAGGGGCACAAACCGTACGCCATCAGGGAATCCTGAGTCGGCCCAAGCGTTGATGGCCTCGTGCAGGGTGCCGTCACCGCCAGCGGTGAAGATGAGGCCAGTCGATGTCTTGAGGTGATGACGCACGAGTTCGCAAGTGTGGCCAGCGAAGCAACTCTCTTGGATATCGAGACTAAAGTCTTCGGCCAGAGTCCGCAGCAGGGCGTCGCACGATTTGTGGCGGCGGGACCGAGGATGAAGAACGAGAAGAGCAGGGCTCAACCGGCGAGAATCTCATTGAGCTCGGCTAGGGTCCCCTCGTAGAGAGCTCTGAGATGGTTGAGCTTCAGGGCCAAACTCTCTGGAGTCTCGCGATCCTTTGCCGCAGACTCCAAGGCATCAACACTCTCCAACATTGGGGTCGCCCCCACCACTCCGCAAGAGCCTTTGAGAGAGTGGGCCTGCTGGTGGACCGAGGCATAGTCGGCCGCTGCTACGGCCGCTTCAAAGCTCTCTAGGCGTCCAGGGAGCCTAGTGGCGAAGCGTTCAAGGGCCTTTTTGAGGAACGCGTCCCCGCCCAAGAGTCGGAGCTTTGCGTGCATCGAAGAGTCGAAAAATCTGAGGCTGGAGGGCTCTGAGGTTTCAAGTCCTTCGAGGGAATTGTCGCTTGAGTTGGGGGAGTGGCTGAACCATCCACTGGCCACCGTGAGCAACTCCGGAATTCGAAAATTGGTGAGCAGCTTGATGCGATTGGAGGGCAGGTAGGCCGCTTCGTCTTGCTCGGTTTGGCTGAGCCTACTGGCCGAGAGCAGAAGGATTCGAGCATTGGGATGCAACTGGCACCACAATTGAGATAATTCAAGACCGTTCATGCCTGGCATGTGAAAGTCCGACACGAGATTCGGGCAAGACCCGTAGGTTCGCGCCTGGGCCATCAGTTCTGTGGGCGACTGAAAATCCCAAACCGTGGACGCAAAACGACCCAGCAGCCGCTTCTGTACCAAAAGCTGCGCCGGGTCGTCATTGACTAACCAAATTTCAAGATCGCTCACACCCACACCTCAAATCCCCTTGGTGCCACGGTACAAGCCTACGATCAACTGTTGGTGTCGTCCTCTTTCTTGCGTCTTCGACGTTTGCGAAGTTTCGTGCCACTGAGTTTAAGTTCGATGGATTCCTCCGCTCTTTCCTCCTTGAGGGCTTCCTGAGGGAGATCGCGTTGGCGGTTGATGTGAAGAATTGGAATCTCCACCTTCAGAGTCATCTGTCCATCCTTCTTAATGATCTTGTAGACACTGGTGTTGTTGTCGGCTCGAAGATATCGGGAGGTGCACTCCTCGATATCTTTTTGCAGGCAGTTCATGAGTTGAGGGGCAACAGTCTGGCGGTCGGTCACGAGTGCCGTTTTTAGGCGATCGCGAGCCGCACTGCGAGAGTCTTCCTTAGGCCCAAAGAGCCTGTGGAAGAGAGGAAGTTTCATCAGTAGGGAATTCATATGGTGCCTCCTTTCCCTACCCGACCTGGGCGCCGAGGTCAGCCGTTAGGACTCGGCGCAGTTTACTCCAGATGGAAGTTTGGGGACTTACCATCGGTACGGCTGGATCTAGTATTCGAGCGACCACGTTTCGGTAAGCCATGCCAGCTTTCGACCTAGGGTCTAAGATAGCCGGTTCACCCCTGTTGGAAGAGTGCACAATGCGTTCGTCTTCGGGCACTTGGCCCAGCAGTTCGATATTCAGGATTCCCTGGACATCGCTCACCGAGAGCATCTGTCCACGCTGAATGAGGCCTGGTTTGACCCGATTGAGAATGAGTCGAATATCCGTGATCTCGGCGGCTTCCAAGAGTCCTACGATCCGGTCAGCATCGCGCACTGCCGAAACTTCAGGGTTGGTCACTACGATCGCTTCGTCGGCACCGGCAATGGCGTTCTTGAAACCCATCTCAATACCGGCGGGGCAGTCGAGAATGATGTAGTCGAACTCACTCTTAAGCTCTTTGCAGAGTTTCTTCATCTGCTCCGGCTTAACGGCGTCTTTCTCACGGCTTTGCGCCGAGGCAAGAATGTGGAGATTCTCAAATCTCTTGTCCTTGATCATCGCTTGGCGAAAGCTGCGACACTTGCCTTCGACAACGTCGACCAAGTCGAAGACGATGCGATTCTCGAGTCCTAAGACCAGGTCCAGATTTCTAAGACCGATGTCTGTATCGATAAGGACCACGGAATGACCCTGTGAGGCAAGACCTGCCCCGATGTTTGCGGTGCAGGTGGTTTTTCCAACACCCCCTTTACCAGATGTGACGACTATGACTTTGCCCACATTAATGCCCTTTCTTGCTTATCGTACGGGAATGGCTTCCACTACAACGGAGTCACCGTCGAGTCGAGCCTTCTGAGTCCCGGTGAGTGGAGACTTTTTAAACATTGAATTCGTTTTGTTGCCTTCCCAGAAGCGGTCGGCGATTCGGAGTTGAGTTGCCCTCAGCGAAGAGGTGATAACAGTTGAGGTTTCGTCGCCCTCGGCCCCAGCGTGAACGCTGCCTCGAAGTCGACCCATGACAATGATGTCACCATCGGCTTCAATCTGAGCCCCAGGGTTGAGGTCACCGATGAGAACGACGTTGCCGGCGAAAACGACCTTTTGCCCACCTCGCAGTGTTTTGCGCAGATAGAGCGTGGGCTCTTCGTCTTGAAACCTGGGCAGATGCACACCCTCTTGGGAGGGGCTCGAGACCTCTTGGCTGGACTCCCAACTCGCTTCGAAGGATTCGGGGTCCGACAGGGACTCTCGTTCTTGCTCTTGCTCGGTTTCGCTCTCGACGACTTGTTCGGCCACGACCTCGGCGTCTTGCTGCGCAGGCTCAGGGGGTGGAGTTTCTTCCTGGCGGTCCTTAACGATGCTCGACGCATCTTGCGTCGACGCCGTCGACAGGCTGACGCCTTCCTCTTGTTCCCGTCGCAGTCTCCGACCTTGGTGTTTGGCGAGCCCGAGTCTGCCAATGATGGCCCGATAGCCGCGTTCCTCGGCTATGGTTCGGGTATTGAGGGAGGTGCTGAGAATACCATTGCAGCTGAGCTTCTGCTCATGGAGTACCTCGATGACACGATCGAACTGAGCTTCGGTCACCTCGCGCCAACCGAAGTCGAAAGTTATGCTCGTCTCGCTGAGCAGGCCCTCACCGCAGGTCGAAAGGCTGCTCAACTCTACGACAATGTGCGACCAGTCTGCGTCTTCTCTGATGGAAGCTAGAAGACCGTGTCGTGTACTCTTGAGTACGAGGCTTGAAAAGTCGGCTACAGTTGCCAAGAGGCACTCCTTGATTAAGATCTAGAATAAAATTCTGATGTCCTTGAATAACATCCTGCAAAAAATCCAAGAAGTTTGGATTTTTTTCAATTTATTTTATTCGACCTTAGAAAAGGGCCTCTCTAGCGGAGGAGCTTTCTAGGTTCTAGCTCGCGTCTTGGGAGGATTGGCTCAAGGACGGCTCCGAGGCTTCTTGAGCTTCGTTCTCTTTAATGAACATGTGGTCCATTTCCACATAATCCGTGGCGGCTTTTCGGACACCCTCGTTCTCGATTTCAGGGTGGAGGATGATACCCGCAGCAAAAAAAGCCGACCTATCTATGTAGGAGCCTTTTTCTTTTTGCTCGTCACCAAACTTCTGCACGTCTTCATAGAGTCTCTTGATGTGAGCGCGCTCAGCGTCGGAGCATCGTGTGGTGGATTCTCCGAGAGCTTTGGCGAGGCGAATGAGGTCTTCTTCGGTTGGCTTTTTCATGGGGTTCTCCAGGGGTTGTTTGGGTGAGGGTTTCGGAGATTGGTTCGTCCTTCCTGGTGGATTGCTGCGGTTTCAGCCGGTCCGATCTTCATCATCTCCTCATTTTGCGCTAAAGGTGTAGGTGTGGGGGGGGAGAAGTTTTCAAGATGCCTGATAATACTTACAAGCGTCTGCTGGACGGTAATCAAAAATTTGTTGAACTTTCGACTATGCACGACCCTAACTTCTTCGTCGAACTCTCAAAGAAACAGAAGCCGAAGGTCCTGTGGATCGGTTGTGCCGATAGCCGGGTGCCCGCGAATCAGATCACGGGAACGCGTCCGGGCGAGGTCTTTGTTCATCGCAATATCGCCAACGTCGTCGTGCATACCGACATGAACTGCCTGAGCGTTATGGAGTATGCCATCAATGTTCTGGAGGTAGAGCATGTCATCGTTTGTGGTCACTACGGCTGCGGGGGCGTTGCTGCGGCTCTATCCAATAAACGCAACGGGATGATCGACAACTGGTTGTGCCATATCAAAGATGTCTATCGAGTTCATAGCGACGAGTTGGACAATATCCAGGACAAGGAAGAGCAGACCCGTCGTTTGGTTGAACTCAACGTGGTCGAGCAGGTCGGCAACGTCTGCGCGAGTAGCATTGTGCAGCAATCATGGGCGCGACGGCAACTGCCTCACATTCACGGATGGGTCTATGAACTCAAGACCGGAGTGGTGAAGGATCTTGGAGTCAACATTAAGGGCCCAGACGATCTCGAGGCTGTCTACAAATACGAGCATTTCGAGAAAGTCAAAGTCTAGGCTTTAAAGCGTAGGCCCAAGGGCGTCCTCGCCCTGTAGAGCTCTGCTGCCGGTCCCTTCGCGTCGAACGGGTCTGGGTCGTATTCCACGGACTCAAAGTAGAGTCCCGATGCCGGTGCAGGGTGAGGAGCCTCGGCTGGGTTTTGGGCTTGGAGCTTGGCGGCGAGGCTCTCTTGGGAGCGCAATCCGATGCCCACCTCAACCACAGCGGCGGTCAAGAGTCTGACCATTTTTCTCAAGAAACCGTTGGCGGTGATTCTCAGCCGCCACAGTTTCCCTCCGCCCCACAAGCCGTTGTGTGGGAGAGCCTCCAGGGTGAAAGCCTGGACGTGACGTTGACGCATCTCTTTGTCGCAGCGGGATGTGAAGGTGGTAAAGTCGTGCTTGCCTTCAAACAGACCGCACGCGCTTTGGGCGAGTTGTGGGTCGAGATGACCGGCCAGACACCAAACATTGTTTGGCCACAGTGTGGGAGAGTAGCCTTCGCAGTGACTCAGAATGTAGTAGCTGTAGGTTCTGCTCACAGCACTGTAGCGAGGGTGAAAGGGGCTCTCTGAGGGTAGCAACGCCGCCTCGGAGACGAACACTTGAGAGTGGAGAAGTCCGTTGCAGCCTTCTGCGATGGCCTTCAGCGGGCGTTGAGTGGTGCTGGAAAAAGCAACGACTTGCCCAATCCCATGGACTCCGGCGTCGGTGCGCCCTGCCGCCTGAATCTCGATTGGCGACTGGAAGATCTGGCTCAAGGCCTTCTCGAGTTCGCCTTGCACTGTTCGGTGCCGGCTCTGTCGTTGGAAGCCGGCGAAGGGCTCACCGTTGTAGGCGATCTTGAGAGCGTAGTTCACAGCAGGCTCGAATCGCCCCAGAGGAGCAGAGTGGTCGTGAACATGAGAGTGGCGGTTAGCCAGCCACCGAGCCCGACGGCTGGAGTGACCTCTGTCGAGCGACCCCAGTGTTCGATTATCCGACGGTCTTCTAGGGCGTAGGCGGTGGTCTCGGCCCGCTTGATCGCTCCTACAAAAAGAAAGGTGAGCTTGTCGATCGAGGCTTTGAGTTTGGCGAGGTGTCCTTTCTCTGGACCGAGGTTTCGTGCTCGTCGCCCCTGTTCGACCTCGTCGATCTCGCGGCTGAGCAGGGGAACGAAACGGTAGGCCAGATGCACCAGAAGGGCCATCTCTTGCTGTTCTACGCCTAGCACGCGCAGCGGTCGAAGGGCTTTGATGCCCAGGGCGATGGCATCCTGAGATCGCGTGGTGAGGAAAAACAGCGTGGTCAGAAGGGTGATCGAGACCAGTCTTGCCGCGTAGAGGCCCCCTGTATGGAGCCCTTGCCAGGAGAAGGATGGGGCTAGCGGCGATGCTCCCTGGTGGTTGATGAAGGCCCCGGCAAGGATGGTGAAAAGGGCGAGGAGGTTGACTGGCCTGAGAGAGCGCCAGAAGAGCCTTTGGGGTATTTGGCAAGACAGAGACAGGAGCCCCAGGACGATGCCTAGGGCCAAAAACGAACCGGCGCTAGAAAAAAAGAACGTGGAGATGGCAACGAGGCCGAACAGGCAGGCTTTCCAAGAAGCACGAGCGTGGTGCAGAGGGCTGTTCCCCTCCACATGACGACCGATGGCAATCTCCTTTAGAAATGACCCGCTCAACCGCACCACGTT
>CAZVVF010000058.1:0-10808 GCA_964630575.1 uncultured Burkholderiales bacterium
TAGTAGCTCGTCTGATGCCGAAAGAACTCCTTGGTATTGAATCTCGACGAGTTGACCCCCATCGCGTTGGGCATGAAGAAGTACAGGTCGATCCGAAAATCCCGTAGGGTCTCTTCCTCTTCTCTGAGGCGAAAGTCGAAGGTGAAATTGGACTCCACCTGAAGCCGGTCGTGAACGGAGTGAGTCACCCTGATCTCGGCTTTTTTCTTGTCGCCCTGGGTAGACTTGGCTCTCTTGTTGGCAGTCTCCACTCGGGCTTCGCCGAGTTGGGTATCAGAGGGAAGGGACGGTTTGGGACGCAAGGGCGTTGCTTCAGCGGAGCGCCCCCCTGCCCCGGAAGAACAATCCTTCGAGTCTCGCTCTATGTTGTCAATATCGTCTAACAGCTAGGCTACCTCTCTAACAAGACATGTTCTGCCCCACTATAGGTGAGTTCCTGGGTTAAAGGATAGCCTGTGCCGATGAACTCCAAATTCTCAAAGGAGGGTGAGGGCCCTCAAGCGAGTGTGCGCAACAAGATTTTATGACGATCGGGGTTCTCTTAGGCGAACTTCGGCAAGATGTGCTCGCAGTACTCGCTCAAAATCCGCTCTTCGTCACCACACATCAGGTAGATGCAAAACTGATCCACACCGGCGGCCTCGAGTTGCTTCAACTTGTCGATGTGTTGGTCGACCGAACCGAGAATTGAAAAGGAGTCCACGATCTCGTCAGAGATGAAATCTAAGTGATCAGCGTCTTTGCTGGCGTGCTCTTTGTAGTTGTAGCCCTTGCGTTCGCGAATATAGTCTGTGAGTCGAGTGGGTACGTGGTCGCTCTCGGCTCCATACTTGGCCACGATGTCGGCCACGTGATTACCGACCATCGCCGGAAACCACTTGGTTTGCTCACGGCACTTCTCGATGTCGCCGATCCAGGCGGGAGCCGCGGCCATGATCTGCACATCCTCCCGCTTGCGACCCGCAGCCAGGGCCGCTTCGATGGCCTGCTTGCTGAACCACTCGACCAACCACGGGTCTCCGATCTGCAGAACCAAGCCGTCGGCGTGTTCGCCGGTCGCCTTCAGAGCCTTGGGACCATAGGCGGCCATCCACATGGGGAGATCAATGTCTGCCGAAGCCCAAGGAAGTTCCAAGTCACGATCGTGAATGTGGACCGACTCGCCACGGCCCATCCGCTTCACGAAGTCCATAAACTCCACCGTGGTAGAAATCTTGCGAGGCTTCTTCCCCAGCATCCTCAAGGAAGAGTCTCCGCGCCCGACTCCAACGTCGAATCGGTTTCCGCTCATTTTGGCGAGACTCGTGAAGGTGGAGGCGGCCAAAGTCCAATCTCTCACTCCCGGATTCGTGACAAGGGGACCGAAACGGAGGGTCTTGGTGTGCGCCATGAGGTAGGCCGTCACGGTATAGCACTCTTGCCAGAGCACGTGAGAATCGAAAATCCAAGCGTATTCGAATCCACCAGCCTCGGCTTGTTGGCAAAGCTTGAGAGTTCGCTCTAGGCTCAAATCTCCCTTAAATGTGATGCCAAACTTCATGATAACCCTCCACGAACGTACCTAATGTGGCTGAAAAAGCAGAACGCCCACTCACCCGAATTCCAACCGAGGGTCTTTAGGACAAGGATCGTCACACTCCTTCCCAAAAGGTCTGCAGCCATATGCCAAACAGATTAAGTGATAGTCCAAGTCCATACCTCCGACAACATGCTGAGAATCCAGTAGAATGGTACCCTTGGGGCCCCGAAGCCCTTGAGAAAGCTAAGGCTGAGCAAAAACCTATCTTCGTTTCTGTTGGCTATTCGGCTTGCCACTGGTGCCACGTGATGAAAAGAGAGTCGTTCGAGCATCAAGAGACAGCCGATATTATGAACAAACTCTACATCAACATCAAAGTTGATCGCGAGGAACGGCCCGATCTCGACAAACTCTACCTTCAGTCGCTCATGCTGATCACCGGTGGAGCCGGTTGGCCCATGAACTTGTGGCTGACCCCCGATCTCAAGCCGTACCACGGCGCCACCTACCTTCCTCACATACCGCGTCCCGGTGTGCCCTCGCTGGCTCAGCAACTCCTCTTTCTGGCCGACGCCTGGAAGACCAAGCGCGACGATGTGGAAGCCTCTGCCGAGAAGCTCACCAGCGCCCTGCAACAGATGGCCGATGTCAAGCTCCCCCCTCTGAGCGAAGAAATACCCTGGCTCGATGAAGCCGTGCGGGGCTGCGAACTCCGCTACGATGATAAGAATGGAGGATTTGGACACGCCCCCAAATTTCCGCAACCGCTGGTATTGCGATTCCTGCTGCTGCGGGCCATCGACACCCAGGACAATGAACTCTTCGAACTCGTGGACCACACCGCTCAAGCCATGGGACGGGGCGGGATCTATGACCAGCTCGGAGGGGGCTTCCATCGATACTCGGTCGATGCCAAATGGGACGTACCGCACTTTGAAAAGATGCTCTACGACAACGCCCAGTTGTGCAGTTTCTACGCCGAGCTTTTCGCCCACACCAAAAAGCCTTTCTACAAATGGGTCGTCGATTCTCTGGTGCTCTGGCTCGAGCGAGATATGACCCTGGACAACGGTGGCTTCTGCTCATCGAGCGACGCCGAATCCGAAGAGGTCGAAGGCCGTGCCTTCGTCTGGAATCCCGGCCAGCTCGCTG
The DNA here is from genome assembly GCA_964630575.1 of uncultured Burkholderiales bacterium. GTDB lineage: Bacteria > Vulcanimicrobiota > Xenobia > Xenobiales > JADMJV01 > JAEXNA01. Next base: position 2,672 of record CAZVVF010000058.1, read on the forward strand.
AGTTCCTAGACGAAAACGAGCAGCAGATGTTCGCCTCCTTTTTCCACGTCACCAACCAGGGGAACTTTAGCGGCGGAAACTCTGTCCTCACTCAGCGCAAACCGATATCCCGATGCGCCAAAGAGCTCGGTTGGGACTTTGAACTCGCTGTGAGAGTGCTCAACACCGCCAGGGAGAAAGCCTTCGAGGCCCGCGAGGAGCGTGTGCAGCCCGGTATAGACGACAAGGTCATCGCCTCGCAGAACGGCCAAATGGTCTCGGCGTTGTGTCAAGCTTGGAGACTCGTCGGAACCGAAGAGGCTCAAGAGATGGCCCTCAAAGCCGGCGAATTCCTCTTGGAGCAATTCGCGACAAAACGAGAGGACGGCAGCTATCCCAGAGTTTGGTCTCAGGGTCAGGCCTACGGACAAGCCCTGGCTGAAGACCTCGGCGCTCTGGCTATCGCCTTCTTCGACCTCTACGAGGCCACTCTTGAGGAGAAATGGTTCAGCAAGGGAGCCGAACTGTACGAATACCTGATCAACAACCATTGGGATGCTGAAAAGGAACTCACTGGACAGACCAACCCCAGCGCCCAAGACCTCCCGTTTCGCCCCTACGTCTTTGAGGACAACCCATCGCCCTCTGGACACTCACTCCTAGCGGAGTGTTCTCGCCGCTACTTCAACCTCACCGGCGACCCAGACAGCCAAGCGCGGCTGAAACTTGCCGTGAGGAAAATCGCCCCCGTTGCCACTCAAGCGCCGACCAGCTTTGGCTACTTGCTCCGCACCGCTCACCTTTTTGACACGCCCCACAGCGATCTGGTCATTGGGGGTTCAGACGAGACCGCCAGAGGGTTCTTAACCGCCTTGAACGGTCGCCTTCTATCAAACCTCACAGTAACAGCCTCCACGACCCCAGGGCTCAACCCTGACCTCGCGCTCAACAAGGAATTGGGGAAAGCCTACTTTTGCCAAAACCATACCTGTCGAAAGCCCGCGTCAACCCCTGAGGAGCTCGCGGCTCAATTGGACCAGTAAGGACAGCGACCATGAAAGTTCTAGCCATCGGCATGATCACTTACGGCTTTCTCAAGGGAGCCATCTACCGCGGCAGCAAGAGCCTGACCGGAAAACGACTCGGTATGGCCATCTCGTTGTTCTATATCAGCATCGGCGTTGCCATGCTCTTCGTCCATCGCTAAAGAGGGGTGAGCGGCCCACGACCACTCAAGCGGTTTTGGGTCGCTGCGACGCGTCTTCCAGCGGAACGAAGATGCTGGCAGACTTCGCCTTCATCCCGCGTTCAATAGCCCCGTCTTTCACAGCGACGGTCTCACCCGAGAGGAGATCCTTGAGGATGGTTCCCTCTTTAATGTTGCTCTCTTGGCGAAGGGGGATTCGGCGAGTCTGATCATCCTCGGCGTTATTGAAGACCACAATGGCCTCGCCGGTTTCTGACTTTCGGTCGAAAGCGTAGACCTGATCGTCTTGCCACATCTCTAAGAGTTCACCGCGTCGCAGCGGCTCGAGATCGTTGCGAATGGCACCCAACTTCTGAAAGTAGCCGTGCATGTCCGGATCTTTGTCGAACTCCATGTCCTTGCGACTGGTCTCGGCCCATCCTGTTTTGTCACTCGTGAAGGCCTGCTCACTGCCATAGTAGATGGTAGGGAGGCGATTCGCTGTCATCGTGAAGGTGAGAGCCATTTTGAGTCGGTCACGGTCTCCGTCGGCTTCGGTCAGGAATCTCTGTGTGTCATGGTTGTCGGCAAAAATCCCCATCAACTCGGGTTCCAGGTAGGTGTTGTTGGTCCAAGACATGCCGTTCGCCACTTCGCGCATACTGCCACCCTTGGCGAAAGCTTCCTTGATGCGGTAATACATCGGGTAGTCCACCAGAGAGTCCATGCCGGTGTCCTTTTGATAGGGCGCTAAGCGGGTGGCGTCACCGTGGTAGTACTCTCCGAGCAAGAGAAAATCGTCCCCCGCCACATCGTGGATCTCCTTGTTGAACTTGGTCCAAAACTCCTTAGGGACGCTTCGAACCGCGTCGAGCCGAAATCCATCGATTCCCGTGCTGGCCCAAAATTTGCCAACCTCCATGAGGTAGCGCTCTGTTTCCGGGTTCTCTTGGGCCCAGTCGGGCAGGCCGAAGATACTACAATTCTCCTGTTGCCAGTCATTGTTCCAGTCGGTCACATCGCCATTGTGGTGGAACATGTCGGCCTTGTTCGGGTCGGTCCAGTACGGGTGCTCCCAAGCCACGTGATTGAGGGGAATGTCCACGATCACTTTCATCCCTTTGTCGTGATAGACATCGACCATCTCTTTAAACTTATCCATATCCCCGAGATGCTTATCGACCTTGTGATAATCGGTTGGCCAGTATCCGTGATAGCCATCGGTGTCCACAAAGGTGTCCTGACCGGCCATGGGGGGAGTGAGCCAAAGAGCCGTCGCTCCGGTCTCACGCACGTAGTCCGCCTTCTCGATCAAGCCCTGAATATCGCCTCCGTGCCAAGCGTGAATATTGGACTTGTCCACGCCAAAGTTGTTGCTGGGATCGCTGTCTTGGAAGCGATCCGTCATAGCGAAATAGATCACATCGTCTCGCCAGTCGCGTTGCTTGGGGTCCGACAGCGGACGCTGGGGATTGGGGACACCACTGGGAACGGCGGGGGTCAACTCCACGCTGTCGCGCACAGCCGGCCCACTCTCGGAGACCTCTGAAGGCGGCCTCGAAAAGCCGTTGGTTTTGGCCGCGAGGGGAGCGCTAAACTTGCCGATGGTCAACATGGAACTTGAGATCCTCCAAAAGTGTAGAGTCCGACCTCGATAGCATAGGCGATAGGTCTTAACGAGAACTGAAAGGCGGGGTCAGGGAATACGGTCGTAGCGGTCGTAGCCCTTGGGATAGGGCTTTGTGTCCGGAACGAACACGAGGACCTGATGCGGTTCAACGTTCACCTCGAGCGTCCCGGCCAAAACGGTTGCGACCCGGGAAGACCCCATCAGATCCCTCATCGGCGTGAGGTCCTGAAGCTTGCTGTCGGGCAACTGAAAAAACTCGGTAAAGCTCTGCTCCGTCGGATTGGCCAGAACCACGACGGTGTCTCTGGCTGAGGCCGTCGTGCGTAAGAAAGCAAAACACCCGGTCGTCTCTAAGCGGCGAAAATCGCCCCAGCGCAAGGCCGGGTAGTCTGAACGGATCTTCAAGAGCTTTCGGTGCAGCCGCAAGGTTGGGTTTTCCTCAGAAACCAAATCCCAGCGCATAGGGGCTCGATTCTCGGGGTCATCCCCCCCCTCCATGCCTAGTTCGCTCCCGTAGTAGAGACAGACTGAACCGGGAAGGGTGAACTGCAGAGTTCGAGCCATCTCGACCTGCCAGGGCTGAGGCAAGATGTGGTTGAGCCTCGGCGTATCGTGATTATCCAGAACCAGCCAAGCCTTCAGCATATGGTCGTAGCCAGAATCATCCAGCATCGTCTGCCACATCATGGAGGCCGCTGGTCCGCTCAACTTGCCTTGCAGCCAGGCCAAAATCAGAGTTCGTCCGTGCATGTTCATGACACCATCGACGGCCGGGTACCAACCCGCAGGATAGTTCCAAATCTCCCCGATGACGGCACTCCCAGGCTTGGCTTCATGGGCTTTTTGGGTCAGCTCGGTGAGATACTCAAAGCCCAGGTCGAAGGCGACGTCCAATCGCCAGCCATCGATCCCCTCCTGACGCAGGTAAGACTGAACGACGGAGCCGGGAGAATCGTAGAGAAAGTCGCGAACCTTTGGGTTCTCTAAGTTCAACTCGGGGAGGTTCTCCACATCGGCCCAACCGATGGAGCGACCCTCTCCATCCCAAACGAAGAAATCGCGCTCGTCAGACCCTTGGGGAGAGTTGAGAGCCTCCTGAAAACGAGTGCTCCGACGCCCCATATGATTGAACACGCCGTCTAGCATAAGCCGCATCCCCTTTTGGTGGAGGGCATCACAGAGTTCCTTGAGCTCGGCTCTGTCGCCGTAGACCGGATCCACGCGATGGTAGTCCGAGGCGTCGTATTTGTGATTGGTGAGCGACTCGAAAATCGGATTGAGATAGACGACATCGACTCCTAGGTCTTCGAGATATCCCAGTTTCCCCTGAACCGAATCGAGGTCCCCACCCCAGTAGTCCACCTCGTGAGCCCAAACTTGAGCCTCCTCGAGGTAGGGACCTTTGCCGGGAGGCTGAGCCCATGGCCGTATCGTCTTGGGTGGAGAGTAGAGCTTCCGCTTGCCATCGAGATCTCGCGAGGGTGCGAAGCGGTCCACAAAAACTTGATAAACGATGGCCCCATTTCGCCAGTCCCCAGCGCGCCTCTGCATTTCGGATGGCCCAGGCTGGGCCGAGGAAGGTAAGGTCGCTGCTACCGCTATGAGGGAGGCCCAGGCCAGAAATTTCTTCACCTCCCAAGCATTTCAGACAGCAGCGTTTCGGTCCTTCGTTTTGCAAACTCTGACCTCTGGGCTATAGGAAGTCGCTCTCCTGACGCCAAAGAGCCCCACCAATGACCAGCAACCAATTCTCCTCGGGCTTCCGCCTAGCGGCAAGGTGGGTCTGCCTTGCCTGACCCAAACAAAAACAAGAGCGATCTCTCCTCTATCTCCTCGGAGTTGAGGCTAGCCGCCACGACGGCTTCGATGACAGACTTTGGCACCTCGCGCAACATTATGCTCGTGACCAGTGACTTGGAAAAACTCATACCTTCGGGGTCCCTTCTCTCGGTCCGTTCGATAAAATTCTCCAGCCTCAAGATGGGAGACATCATCTGTGTGCGAGAGGGCAGCTCCATCGCCGTGCGTCGCTTCGTCAAAACCAAAATGACCCCGTCGGAGACCTACCTCTTGACCGCCAAGCAGGACTTCGACAAAAAAGAGCCCGTCCGGCGCGACCGCCTTTTGGGCAGAGTCGACACATTCCAACACTCTGGCCAGACCATCGATCCTCATCGTGTGGAGGGTCCGCTCAAACGATTCTGGGGGAAACTGACCGAGTACGGGACGCACAAGGCCTTCGGGCTCTTTGGGGGATAGCGCCTTTTATCGTTCAGCCGGGTGCCGCAACAAAAAGTCCAGCAGGCGAACCAAAGCCAGTCGGTGACGCTCTCTCAAATTGACGAAGACCAAGCCGTATCGCGATGGTGATCCGGGCCAAGACCTGACGATCCCGCACGGCAAGTGACCCACCTGAACGGGGTTTTTGACCGTCAGATGGACCGATGTCCCTTCCTGCAGGACTTCGTCCGACTCGATGAGCGCTCCGCCTCCACCGATGTCCAGCACGCGAGCGGGAAACTGCTTGCGCCTGACCTTCAGCAACCCCTTGAGGGTGCAGCCCAAGCGAACCTGACGCCGACGCTCAACGACCTCGCCCACCGTCGGCCGGGAACCAGCCAACAGGTCAGCGGCCCAAGAGCGCCAGAAGTCAGCGACCGAATGAGGATAGCGGAATCCGACCTCAAAACTCGCACCGGACGGCTTGAGCCAACAGACCTCATACTCTAGAGCCTCCTCATCGGGAGGTCCGATCTTTACCATATCCCCGTCAGCGAAGTGCAGCTTGGGAACACGCGCCTTCAATCCGCCGATACCGACATTCTGGATCTCTCCCACGCATTCGGAAGAGGAGGTTCGAAAGAGGACCAGCATCTCATTGTCCTGGCGAGAAAAGGAACGACGATTCTTCATCTGTGATATTTGCAGAACCGCGGGCAGACACCCTTTATCCGTACTTCCGAGGCCCTCAACATCAGCAAAAGCTCGCCGCCCTCGGAATCACGTACTCAGCGAACAGCTCCAGGGGACGTTCGTCAGTGGGGCTCACAAAGGAGTAGATCGCTTGGTCAAATCCGAGTTCAGCCAACTGCTCCAACTTCTTCAACAGTTTATCTGCTGCGGCCTTAGTGCTCACGGAAGTCTGGCCGACCACCGTCTTCGAAATGGCCTCGTAATCGGTACCCAGCCGGTCACAGTGGCCTTTGAGCACCTTCAGCTTGTGCTCCAGTGTGGCCAAGCCAGCGTGCTCAAAAAGATTGCAGGCTTGCGCGTACTGGGCTACGAGTCTCAGGGTCTTCCTCTCCCCCATCCCACCGATCATGATAGGCGGATGGGGCTGGCTCAACGGTTGGGGAACGCAGAGGGTCTCGGCGAGTTGAAAGTGCTTGCCCTGAAAAGGACCGTTGTTCTCGGACCACATCTGGTCCACGATCTGAAGTGTCTCCTCGAGACGTTCGAACCGCTCGGCCACATCGGGAAACTCTAACCCCAAGGCCTTGTGCTCTCTTTCGAACCATCCTGCCCCGATTCCTAGCCATGCCCGTCCCTCCGAGACCACGTCGAGGGTCGTGACGACCTTGGCCAACACCCCAGGGTTTCTGTAGGTCACTCCCGTGACCATGGTGCCCAACTGAATCGAAGAGGTGCATGCCGCCAGATAGCCCAAGGTCGTGTAGGCTTCCAACATCTCCATCTCGGGTGGCCCGATATGTTCGATCTGGAAGAAATGGTCCATCACCCAAAGGCTGACAAAGCCCGCTTCCTCAACACGTTTTGCGATTTGGCACAGATAACCGGCAAGGTCCACAGGTCCCCTCGGTAATGTGTAGTTTGGAATCTGAAATCCTAACTTCATCTTTTCCCTCCTCCACCTTCCTCTCCAGGGTCATCTTCCTCGCGCCATTCCTTGAGAGCCAATGCCGTCGTCAGCCGTGAGATCTGCTGGTCCTGTAGGTCGATAAGCCTAAAGGCGCGGAACACGAGGAGACTCAGAAAAGCGATCGCCGAGTAGACGATCGCATCGGTTCCTCGAGTCACTCCTAAGAACAGAGCCAATTTCGCCGAAAGCTCCGGCTTAGCCACGACCACGACCCCAAAACCCCAGAGGGCCAACCAGATGAGACCCCTACCCCGCGGTATCGCACGGGTGTACATCAACCAAAGCAATCTTGCGATGCTGAAGCCGAAAACCAGTAGAAAGCCCCATTGAATCAGAGTGAGCGTCACGAGCGAAGCCCCTCTCTAGCGATCCGGCCCAGGGTTCGTAAGGATGTCATAAAGCTCTGTCCTTTGGAGCGAGAATAGTCGGTATAGACGACGGTTACCGGCACTTCCTGAACTTGAAGCTCCAACCGGGCGGCCTCGGCTAGGCTGTGAGAGCAGAATTCATAACCTCGGGCCGTGAGCGGCAGTTGAGAAGCCGCGAGCTTGCTATAAGCCCGAAAGCCCGATTGAGTATCAGAGACCACCACCCCCAAATGAAGCCAGGTCCAAAGATTCGCGAATCGATTGCCAAGGCGCCTCATCATCGGCATCTCCTGTCGGTTGAGGCTGCGACAGCCCACAACCATATCAGCTCGGCCCTCTTGAACCGGTTCCAAGACCGCGGGGATCTCAGATGGAAGGTGCTGCCCATCGGCGTCTAAGGTCACAATGAAGCGAGCTCCGAGCTGTAGGGCCGCCTGCAATCCGGTCGCTGTCGCACGCCCCGCCCCCCGCTGCAGCTTGTGCCGGAGAACTTGGGCTCCCGCGCGCTTGGCCGCCAGAGACGTCTGATCGCTGCTGCAGTCATCCACGACCAACACAACATCAACGTGGTCCAAGCACCCGCGCACCACATCGGCAATGACGGTGGCCTCGTTGAAAGCAGGTATCACAGCAACATTCATGCTGAAAGCAAAGAGGCACGGACTCGCTCTGAACTAACCTCTAACCTCCAAGGCCCAATTGAAAATCTCTTCGTATCTCGCAGCCGATCGACTCCAGCTAAAGTCCGCTCGCATGGCTCGCAGCACCGCCTGAGTCCAAAGCCCGGAATCCGGAAAATCCTGGAGGGCTCGACCTATGGCCGCCAACATCGCGCTCTTATCGTAAGGTCCAAAGAGGTAGCCGGTCCAGTCTGGCTCGATACGATTGCGGATCGTATCCACGAGCCCACCCGTGGCCCGAGCGATCGGCAATGAGCCGTAACGCATAGCCATCAGTTGGGACAGACCGCAGGGCTCGAAGCTCGAAGGCATGAGAAAGAAGTCCGAGCCGGCGTAGATCTGACGAGCGAGCGTGCCGTTGAAGCCGATGTAAGAGGCCACCCGGTCGCCTGCTGCTGCCGTCCAGCGGTGAAT
>CAZVVF010000059.1:0-773 GCA_964630575.1 uncultured Burkholderiales bacterium
TGAGTATCACCACCGAGATCGGCCAGACGGGCGGTTAGGGTGTTGTTGAGGTAGACCATCTCGGCTTCCCGCACTTCCAAATTCAGTTCCCGAAGTCTGCTGCTGAGGCCATAGAGCCCGTTTCTGAGTTCGGCATATTCTGGGCCCAGTTCGGCTTTGAGTTTGCTCTGGAGTTCTTCGACTTTGTAGAGTCGATGGAGGAGGGGCTCGCTGGGACTGAAGGTGACTTCGTTGCCAGGCTTGGCTTCAAAGTTCCCTCCCTGAGTGGGGTCGATGTCGATGTCGCCCTCTAGCAGCGAGAGTTTGGTGCTCCCGTCGTCTAGGACTTGGACGATGAACTCGGTTCCCCTGATCCCCATAACCCCACCGGCGGTTTTGATGCGAACCGGGGCTGCTTGGGAGCGACTGAAACGGTCGGGGTCCTTGGCCGCGGCGTCGGAGAAATCGAAGCGAGCCCAGAAGATGCCTCTTTTGAGCTCGATGATCTTGACGCCGCTCTCTGAGACAATCTCGATCTGAGAGCCTTTGCCCAAACTGGCTTTGCCGCCGAGCAAGAACTTGATACTGGCCATGCTCTTGGAATCGGTTTCAAAACGATTTCCGATCTCGACCTCTTGCTCCAAGAAAGCCCGATACCAGGGCGAGGTCCTGGTCTGCTGTCTCCTCAGGTTCTTGTCGCCGTAGAGTTTGGCGACCCAGGCGACCGGTTCGGCCAAGGCTACGGTCGTTAGAAGCATGAAAAGACTAAGAATTTGCATGGTTTTCATATGAAG
>CAZVVF010000059.1:783-10806 GCA_964630575.1 uncultured Burkholderiales bacterium
GTGCCCTATCTTCGTCTAGACTTATAACCATGCCCATTAAAGGAAAAGCAGGGAAGACCTTCGGGAGCAGGTCCTCTAAGGCGCTTCGTGAACGAGGGTCCGTGACTCGTTTTGGACTCGTTATACCCATCCACAATGCTGTCGATCATCTCCCGATGGTTCTTGCCGACCTCAATCTCGGCGAGGACTGGGATATCGTGTTGGTCGACGATGGCTCAACAGACGGTAGTGCCGAGTTGGCCAAGAGCCTTTTGCCCGTGGCTCGCATCCTCCGCAATGAGCAGCCTGTCGGTCCGGCCGAGGCCCGCAACCGTGGGGTGAAAGAGGTTAAGGGGGCTTGCGTTGTGTTCCTGGACTCAGACGTGGTCGCTTCCCGTGGAGTGGTCGAAGGGTTGGCTCACTTTCTAGAGTCAGACCCTAGTCTCTCGGCTGTCTTTGGCGCCTACGATGACCGGCCCGCCGTGCAGACTCCAGTCAGTCGATTTCGCAATCTCCTCCACCACTACGTCCACCATCGCTCTGGAGGTATCGTCCCTTCCTTCTGGTCCGGTTTTGGGGCCGTTAAGCGGGAGCCTTTTGAGGCCGTCGGTGGGTTTGATAGCGCGCGCTATCTCATACCCTCAGTGGAGGACATCGATTTCGGTTCGCGTTTGTGGAACGCTGGCTTCAAGGCTTGTTTGGAACCTTCTTTGCAGGTCACTCACCTGAAGCACTGGACGCTTAAGAACTTTGTTGTCACCGACGTGTTTCAGCGGGCCCGCCCCTGGACTGTGATGGTCTTAGAGGGTCGAGCGGCCAAGAATATTCTGAATCTCAATAGCCGCTTCAAGGCCCCGATCATGCTGTTGGGTCTCGGTCTGCTCTCTTTGGCGATCTCCTTTGGAGTGGGCGCCGGACATTGGGTTTCTCTGCTCTTTGGCTTGGCCTATCTGAGTTGGAACGTGCCGTTTTATCGTTTCGCCTGGAACCACGATTTGGGCAAAGCCGGGGCTCTTCTTTTGGGGTTGCACCATCTCTGTGCGCTGACAGGTGCCAGTCTCGGTGTCATCGAGCACCTCCTGGGAAAATTAAAAGGGCGAGTCGAGCCTGTAGGTACGACTCGCTCGCCTCTGGACAGCGTGGGATATAAGGTCGAGGACGCTACTTCTTGCGCACAGACCCATTCACTCCACTGCGATTGATGGTCGGTGTTCCCCGGCTGTAGGTGACTTCGTTGCCGAAACCGCTCACAGAGATCGAGTTCGCTTCATCCACGTGGACTTTGTTGTTAGACCCGTTGACCACCACAGAATCTGCCTTCCCCTGAATGGTGATGGTGTTGGTGGAGCCATTGATGATGAATTTTTGATTCTCGCCCTGGTAGGTGTTTTGTTGCCCTGCTCCGGAAACCTCAACCGCGTCGCCGGCCTCGCCTAGGTCGATATCACCGCTGTTGCTATCGTCGATCACGATCTGTTGCTTCAGGTCGTGAGAGACCACGTCGTTGTAGTTGCCGTTATCGGTGACGGTGGCTCGGCCAGTCATGATCACAACGTCGTTGTACTGTCCGGTGAAGACGATCGCTTGTGCTTCATCAACAGTGACGTCGATGTGATCGCCGACGACTCTAATAGTGCCAGCTTTGCCCTTGATGACAACATCGTTATGGCTTCCGGTGAGAAGGAAGTCTTCCCCGGAGGCGGTGACGATATGATCCTCGTGGTCCCCGCCGAGGGTGACCGGATCGGCCCAGGCGACTGAGACCAGGCCGAACAGCATGACTAGAGTAAGAAATTTCTTCATGGGTATTCCAACAACTTTCTGTCTTGCAGCTTTTGCAAACGAGACCTGACGTCATTTTAGAAGATCGCTTGTGACCCCTCTTGAAAGTTGGTGGGGAGGCAAAGAAAGGTGTTAGGTCGACCCGACAGAAGGGGCAAGCCATGCAAGCTATTCACTCCGAAAACGTTCAGTGGAAGTCCATATCTCGAGGTGTTCGAGAAGCCAAAATCTATAGCGCCATACACGGTTCTGACGAGACCCGTATAGACCTGGTCGAAGTCCCGCCCGGTGCCTACATCCCGGCCCATCGCCACAGTTCTCGAACGGAATTCATCACTATCTTGAGATCCGCTGGGGCTCAACTTCAGATTGGGGATAGGATCTTTCGCCCGGTGGCCGGTCAAGTTTTTCACCGCGAGCCGGAAGATATTATGGCTCTCACCAACGACTCTCATCACCCGTTCCAGTACTCCGTGGTTCGATTCGGCTTCGAGGCCTCGGATATCGAATGGTTGAACGCTGATGATGGGATAGAGTTCCAGGACCTGAAGGCGGCTCACCAGGTCACGCTGAGCGCCAAGAGCGACGAAGCCAAGGCCGGTGAAGGGGAGGACTCAGCAGCGCCAGACTCGGCTGAGGCTGATCGAGAAAAGGTCGTCGAGGCCTCCGCTGCGGAACCCGAAAAGAAGTCCAAGAAGCGAAAGAAGAAAAAGAAGTAGACGGGCACTGGAAGTTCGGCCGTGTGGGTTTGGTATTGGCCTGCGAGGACCATTCGGCCGCTGATTTAGTCGCTCTTGGGTGTGCCGGCGAGGAGCGCGGCTTTGGCTTCTGTTTTCTCTCTGATCATTTCCATCCGTGGAGCGTTCGAGACGGTCATAGCTCCAATATTTGGCCTGTTCTGGGGGCACTGGCTTGCCAAACGAAGAGCGTGGGGTTAGTGAGCGCGGTGACCTGCCCAATCCTGAGAATCCATCCCACGACTCTCGCTCAGGCGGCTTCCACGGTCTTTCACCTCTCTCAAGGGCGCTTCGTTTTGGGTTTGGGGACCGGCGAGAGACTCAACGAGCAGATTCAGGGGCAGCCCTTTCCAGCTTTCTCGGAGCGTTTGGCTCGAGTCAGAGAGTCAATAGCCCTGGTTCGTCTGTTGTTAAAGGGCGAGGAAGTGACTGAGAGTGGTCGCTATTTCTCCGTAAATAGGGCTCAGCTTTTTGACCCGGCAGCGGAACTGCCCATCATGGTGGCAGCCTCCGGTGAGCGGGCCTCTGGAATGGCCGCTGAATGCGCCGACGGCTTGATCTGTCTCGGTGCCCGCGAGGAGCTGTTGAAGGTTTTCGAGAGTCGCGGACCGAGAAAACGCCCCGGTTTGGCACAGCTTTCTGTGTGTTGGGGTAAAGACGAGGCGGCAGCGATTAGGACCGCTCATCGCTACTTTCCCCATGTGGCGCTCGACGGAACTCTCTTTGCTCAGCTGGCCACGCCGCTTGAGTGCGACCGAGCCGTCTCGGGGATCACAGAGGACGATGTGGGGGCCGCCATCGTTTGTGGTCCCGACCCGCTGCCATACCGCCGCGCGATCGAGGAGTGCTATGAGGCCGGCTTTGATGCTGTGGCCCTGCATCAGATCGGCCCGGATCAAAGGGGCTTTCTCGAGTGGTGGGGCGAGGAATTGAAGCCCCTTTTGTGAGACTCAGAGCTCTCTTGGCGGCTCGGCGATCGGCACTTTCCGTGAGACTCTGGGGCTCGCGTTCGTACTGAGTCGGTCCTCATCCGGGCTCAACGGGCGAATGTGAACGGACGTTTACAAAGTCTTGACAGCCGTTAACTTGGTTTACCTGTTGGCAATATTTTGCACGTTGCCCGGCGGTGTCTGGGACCTATAATAAACCTACAAGCGAATAACAAACCGCCGAGTCAAAACGTTGTGGACCTCCTGCTAATTATCCTCAGAGACTCGGTGGTTCTTTTTTTTTGTCTGAAGGTTTCTTGGACCGATGGCGCTGGGCGAGTGGGCTCGGACTGATCTGGGGATGAAAAAAAGACCCGGCAACATGCCGAGTCTTCTTCTGGCTCAGGCCCCGAAGGTGTAGGAGACCGTTGACGGGCCGCGCCGTGGTAGAGATCAGCTACCTAGTTCGCCCGACTGAAACCCCTTTTGGGAGGAGTACTCGTAGTAATTCGAGTGGCTCGTCAGCAAAAAGTTCTGGGCCCCGGTTTCTTTCTCTTTGGAAACCCTCACGGTTTGAATACTAAAGTCTGGGTCGGTCATAGCAGCTTGAAGCACCTGCATCACACCATCGCGGTCGGCTGCGGGGATGGCGCCTTCCATGGCTGTCTGGCGACCGCTAGAGTCTTGGACCGTGAGGTCTTCACCGTCTTGCATAAAGAGGGAAAGAACGCCGTCTCCCTGTTCGTGAATGGATTGGAATGTGTGAGTCTTGGTCTCGTTGGTGAGGACCTGGAGAGGAGCGGCTGGGGCCGGGGCTGGAGCCGGAGCTGGCGCGGGAGCAGGAGCGGCTACCGGAGTTGGATCAGGCTTGGGTTCCTCCACTTTTTGCTCGCCGGGTGTAAAGATGAAGAACTCTCTGGTGGAAGGGCTGATGGCCCACTGAGCTTCGTGGTCTCCGGTCACCTCGTTGACGAGTCCGTCCAGTGTTCGAAAATTGCGCTGCACAGCTTTGATATCCTGGAAGGCAGTTTGGCCCATATCGATGCCGTAGCCCTTCACCTGAAGGCTGCTGCCCAGGCTCTCTCGTGTGAGGACTTCTTCTCCCTGGCGCTGAGCAATGTCCTGGAGGGTATCGACGCTGGTGTTCAGCACCGGCTCGTTGTACATATAGCGCTTGCGAAACAGGCCGGAACTCTCTTCGTTCATTTCGGCGCGAGAGTCCTGATTGATGTCGATGACGTCGGCGCGACCGACCACCTGGTTGTCGAGGTAGGCGCCGCTGACGGCAAGCCCTTGTCCGCGGACGATCCTGGTCTTGAAGAGAATCTTGTTGTCGAGGTTGAATTTAACGTAATTGTGACGAGTGTTTGCGAGCATAGTGGGTCTCCTGCGTGTGTTTTCTGTGTGTGTATGCTCCTAAGTTAAAAGTACAGTCTTAAAGTTTTCTGAAAGGCAGATTCTTGTGCTTAGAGTCGATTCGGCCTAGAGGCCTCTGGAGCGGTAGGAGGACAAAGTCGCCAACGGTTCGCTGTCGCTGGCCACAAAGGTGAGGGTGCCGAAACCGGGGGTGAGAATTCGGGGAATGGGGTGGCAGGTGACATGATCGGCGCTCTGGCGGCTAAGATAGGAGCCGGTGATGCGAATATCCACGTGGGGAAGCCGAGCTTGATGAAAGGTCTGTAGGTCGTTGAGAAGATTGCTGATGTAGCGTTCTATCACCTGATCCATCAGTGCCTCGTCGAGGGGAAGACCCTGAATCTGTTCGGGCGAAAGATGAAGCTCGGTGAAGCTGCAAGCTACCGGTCGAAGATACTGGGCCACCGGGGAGTGCACCATAAACGATCCTGCCAACACTTCGTAGGCCGGTTGTGACAGGTATCCAGCAACGTGTAGATCCGCCATTTCGGCGAACTTGAACGTCTCTTCTAGGAGCCTGAGAGTGTCGCAATCGAGAACGGGGCCCAAGCTTCGAATTCGAAGTCGAGACAGTTCCCCTGCAGGCTCGGTCTTCACCGGTAGTCCTCTGCCAAGGATGGTAACGGATTCAATCTTCATGCACTTTACTCTATCGGCTCAAGCCAGTGGGAACTATCCGTCGGTAGACTGAGTTTTTTCAGACCAGGCCAAGTTTTTGACGAATGGAGCGACTCTCAGGGGGATGTCCAGGTCTGCTTCTCGATCTCATCTTGCCCTTTCCAAGCCTCCGTTTTGTGCTTGGTTAAGGCGATGGACTCTTGGACTTCAGCGAGAGAAACAGCACCAGCGCCATTGCTCCAACTGCCACGTATGAAGGTTGTGACGGCGGCGATCTCCTCCTCGGAGAGCTTTTCCCCAAAGCTGGGCATAGTGCCGGAATAGCTCTTCCCCGAGACTTCGATCGGACCAGTGAGTCCGTGGAGGACAATCGCGCTGAGTCTCCTGGGCTCGCCTTGAACCCATTCTGAACCGTCCAGGGGAGGGAAGGCATTGGCCAGACCTTGGCCGTTGGCCTGATGGCAGGCTTGGCAGTTTCGTTTGTAGATCTTCTCTCCCATGGCCTTCAGGTCGGGTCCGCTCGAGCTTGGCTCAGCTTGCGAAGGTGTCGTCACAGGCGTCCGTGTGTCGCCATCGCGAAACTCAAGGCTATCCGTGCGCAGACTCAAGTAGGTGATACCGAACCCGAAAAAGATGGAGAGCAAGAGCGGTGGGATCTTGAGCCACTCGGTCGATGTCCCCTCGATGGGGTCCGGGAGTTCGCTGGCTATTCTGTCGGCTTCAAAGGGCGCTTTCATGGTTGTTCCTCGCGAGTGGGTTCGGCGTCTCGCTTTAAGGCGAGCAAGTAGGCTACAAGAGCTTGAGCTTCTTCTGACGGTATCAGCCATTGGTCGGAATCCGGAATCTTGATGGCTTCCTCCGAGGGGGCCTCTGAAGCGGTTTCCGTTTCGTAGAGAAAGGCGTGCCGAGGCATGATGCTCCAAGGGACCAGGAGCCTGGGATTGTAGAGGTGCAGATGTTGCCATTGCACGCTCGGCTGACGGGAGCCGATGTTAGACAGGTCAGGCCCTGTCCGGGAGGTTCCCATGAGGTGGGGGTTGTCGTAGATGTAGTCTGAGGGCCGACTCGCAGGACCCCATCCGAAGGCTTCATCGGCGCCGGCGACCGGGTCTCGAACCTGCTGGGAATGACAGTAGAGGCAGCCGTATTCTATGTAAACTTTGCGCCCCGCGCTCTGGATTTCATTGTACCGAGTCTGGGCGCTCACGGCTTCCGAGGCCACGGACTCCATCTGCAGTCGGGGGACGATCACCAGCAAAAACATGGAGAGCAAGAGCGTGCTTGTGCTGCCAAAAACGAAGATGTAGGCCTTCTTCATGGAACTGCTACCTCCTCAGAACGGCTCACTCGGGCGGCCAGCATGAGAGTCGAGATGTTGAAGGCGAAAAGCAGGTGAGAGACCAGCATCAAGGAGCCCCCCACGCTGCGCCCAATGAGATAGGGTCGCGTGACTTCGACCGAGTCCTGGAAGCTACCAGCCACATCGCGCAGGGCGAGTCCCTGAAGAACTCCGCCAATGCCGAGAGCGATGGTGTAAACCAAGATACCGACGGCCGCTATCCAAAAGTGTGCATTGACTAGGCCGGGCCTATCCCAGTCTCGGCCCAACAAGCGTGGTAGGGCAAAGTAGATTCCACCGAAGAAGACCATCGTGGTGAATCCGTAGAGCCCAAGATGGGCGTGGGAGACAGTCCAGTGCGTGAAATGCGTGACATAGTTGAAGGTTCGTGAAGAGTGCAGGCAGCCTTGCAGGGAGCTTACGGTGTACATCATGGCGCCGAAGACGATGAACCTCAGCACCACCGACTCCTTGAGCATGGGCAGGTGACGATAGGCTGTGACGTGATGATTGATAGCAACAGTGACCACGGGGATCGTCATGCCAACGCTCATGACGATGGAAAGGTTGATGAGCCAGGTCGGTAGGGGGGAGCCTATCAGATGATGGCCTCCCACCTGGGAATAGAAGAGCGCCAGGCCCCAAAATCCGAACAGTGAGAGCTGGTAAGAGGTTATGGGATAGCCGATGATTTTGGGCAGGAGGTAATAGACGATGGCCAGTCCGAGAGGGGTGACCCAGAGCCCGAGGACATTGTGGGCGAACCACCAGTTGGCGATCGCCTGTTGAGCTCCGGTGTGCAAAAAGTGGGTGTTGGCGATCACGAAGAGGACGGGGAACCAGATAAAGGCGGCCAGGATATACCACATAGAAACATAGAGGTGTTTCTCCTCGCTGATGAGGACAGTTCTAAAGAGCGGTATCGCCACCATGGCTCCGGCCAAGGCCAGGAGAATGTCGATCGGCCACCAGAATTCGAGCCATTCGAGTCCGTCGGTGTAGCCGTGGAGAATACCTAGGCAGCCCAGGAGAACACCAACGTTCCAAATGACACCAGCACAGGTGAGAATCGCGGGGTTGCTCAGCGGCACCTTGGTGATGCGCGGTACCAACCACAAGCACAGACCCAGGCCGGCAAAACTCAACCAGCCGTAAGCAATGATGTTGAGGTGTAGCGTTCTGACCTTACCGAAGCTAAGGAAGTCGTAAGAGTCGAGGAGAGTGGGGTTGTGAAACTTGAAAGAGACGAGGAGTCCGAGCAGAGAGCCAACGACGAGCCAGGCCACGGAGGAGAGGAGAAAAAAGAGAATAGGTCCTCTGGCGGACTGGTCTAGAGCCTTCCATTTGAGACTCATCTGAGAGGTTTGCTCGGTCTCGGGTTGACCGGTTTCTCCATCAGAGAAGATCGCGCAGGCGGCTTCAGGAGGCACCAGGACTTGCTTCTGGATCAAGGCGACAACGAAGGCGAACATGGCCAGAACCGAGATGGCGAAGGTGAGAATTAAGAAGGCGACTTGGGTGTCCATGATGGTGCCGTCGCTAGACGCGAGTCTCCGGATTTAGGGTCTGTGGGCTTTGCTTCATTTTGCTTTCCAGGTTGGTCTTGTGGTCAAATATCAAATAGGATAAAGTTGTCCTATTAGTTTTCTAACCAAAGATAAGTGTGCCGTCAACCCCCTGGTCTATTTTGTCTCGGGTATGTGGTGTAGCACCTGTGCCAAGACTGTGGAGCGAGCGGTGGGCAGGCTTGCTGGTGTCGCTGAGGTTCACATCAACTACGCTAGTAAGTTGCTCTTTGTCCAGCCCTCTGAGCCAGCGGCGAGCCGCAGGCTGGAGTCTGAAATCCCCCGTGTGGTGACCGATATCGGCTTTGCTATTCGGCAGCAGAGCCCGGGGTGGATCCAATCTTTTCGCGATGATATGAACCGTGAGGAAGAGAGGCCGGTCTCCGCGCTGGAGATGTCTCTGATCGTTTTTCTTTCGATGTGGTGTTCGATGCTGGCCTTCACCGGATACTTGGGGGAGTTGACGGCGCGGCAAGATTATGGCCTGGTGCTGTTGTCCTCGGCTTTCGGGTTTCCGGCTGTCTTTTTGGGTGTGCGTCCCTTTGCTAGAGCGGGGCTGAGAGCTCTCGTGAAGAGCAGGACTCTAACGCTGGACCTCTTTGTCGCCATCGGGGCGGTCTCGGCGGTTATCGTGTCTGCGACACAACTGGCCAAAGGATCGCCCGTTTCGTATCTGGATTCGAGCTCCATGGTTTTGCTCATACTGCTGTTGGCAAAATTGGCGGAGGCGAACCTGATGAGTCGCGTGTCCGGCCGGATCTTGAGCTATGTCGAGCCGAGAGAAGCTGAGGTTGAGGCTCTTCACCGCGAGCGTTGGACAAAGAGGAGAGTCGACCAGATTCGGCGCGGTGACAGAGTGAGGTGTCAAGCCGATGAGGTGATACCCTTCGACGGGGAGGTGCTTGGAGAAGCGGCGATGGTGAATGCCCACTTGCTGGACGGTGAGGGGGTAGACTGCTGCTTGAGAGCTGGCGACCAGGTGCTCGCGGGAAGCCTCGCTCGCAGCTCCTTGGAGGTGAGAGTCACGGCCCCTCTAGGGCTGCGACGGATAGATGAATGGGCCGAGTCGGCTCTGCTCTCACGGGGACGAAGCCATACCTACTCGGAGCGACTGCGAATTCTAGAAGGCGGATTGGTGAGCTTTGCCTTGATGGGGGCGTTGCTCTTAGGGCTTTGGCGATACCACGCGACTCTCAGCTTGGCGCAAGGGTGGCAGGGTTTCTTTATTGGGGTGCTGATCTTTTGTCCCTGTCTGTTCGCCAGCATCCTTCCGCTCAGCGCTCATCTGGCTCACTTGGCTTTGGCTAAGATCGGTGCTTCGCTGCAGCGCGTTGAGTGTCTCTTTGATCTGACTCGGGTCGAGCGCTTCTATTTCGACAAGACGGGGACGCTGGAGGGGGTCGACTCTTGGTTTGAGTGCTTCAGGGAAGATGTTCGTCCCTTCACCGAAGGCCTGCTGAGCCAGCTTTGTCACACCCACTCTCATCCGATTCTTCGCGGACTCAGGGGATTGAAGTCAGGGTCTTTTGGAGAGGACTTAGAGGTCAGAGATTGGCCCGGAGAGGGGGTTGTCTGTCGGAGTGTGGGTGGGGCCGAGTTGATCGTGGGTCGCCCCGATTTTGTACGGAGTCGCGCGAGACCTCCACAGAGCCCAGGCG
>CAZVVF010000060.1:0-10783 GCA_964630575.1 uncultured Burkholderiales bacterium
CGTTGTCGATTTGGGCTTCGGGGACTCGGGCAAGGGTACGGTCACGGACCACCTTGTTCGTGCCACCGGTGCCCAACTTGTGGTCCGCTTCAACGGTGGGGCGCAAGCTGGGCACACGGTTGTCCTTGAGGACGGTCGCTATCATACTTTCTCTCAGCTCGGTGCCGGTTCGTTCGTTCCCGGTGTGGGCACCCATCTCTCCCGCTTCATGATCGTGCATCCGGGCGGGTTGTTGGAAGAAGCTCGCGTCCTGTCGCAGAAAGGTGTGATGGCGGTTCTCGATGGCCTCTCGATAGACCCGGAAGCCTTGGTCATATCGCCTTTTCAGCAGGCTGCCAACCGTCTCCGCGAAGTTCTTCGCGGGGATGAACGGCACGGTTCTTGCGGACTGGGGATCGGAGAGACCCAGCAGGATGCTCTAGAGTTTTCTGAAGGTGCGATAAGAGCCTTGGACTTGTCTGACCCGGATCTCTTGCGCTTGAAGTTGCAGCGTCTGCAGCAACGAAAGTGGGAACTCTTCTATCCTCATCGCGCGGCTCTTAAGAAGGACCCTCAGCGCGCTCTGGAGTTGGCCGTGTTGGAGAGCTCAGAGGTCGCGGACCGCTGGATCGCCCAGGCTGGCCTCTTGGCCGAACAGGTCCGCATCGGAGAGATCGAGTGGCCCGAGACTGTGGTCTTGGAGGGAGCTCAAGGTGTTCTGCTGGATGAGTGGAGAGGCTTCCATCCGCACACGACCTGGTCCAGGTGTACCTTCGCCAATGCCCTGGAGCTGCTCCAGGGCTGGCGGGGAACGGTTCGCAAGTGGGGAGTCTTGAGGGCCTATGGAACCCGCCACGGAGCGGGTCCCTTCCCCACACAAGACGAGAGTCTTCTTCTGTCAGAGCATCACAACGCCACGGGACCGTGGCAAGGCGCGTTCCGTCAAGGTTGGCTCGACACGGTGCTGGCTCGATACGCCATCGAGTGTTGCCAAGGAATAGATGCCTTGGCTCTCACTCACCTGGACCGAGTGGGCGATGGTTGGCGTCTAGCGACAGGGTATGAAGGGGTTCCAGGAGCTTTCTACACCCAGGGTCGTTTGAGATTGGGAACGTTCCAAGACCTAGACTATCAGCAGAGCTTAGGACAAGCTTTGGCAGAGGCTCGGCCTTGCTACGAGGCGATCACAGCGAGTCGTTTCATCGAGCGCCTAGAAGGCTCGCTCGGAGTTTCCGTGGGTTTGGAGTCGTGGGGGCCCTGCCCCCATCACAAACGTTCCAGAGTTTGCCGCTAGAAAAACGATCCGGATATGTTAGAATCGCCAAATGTGTAGAATGCTTGCCTATCTTGGCGCCACGGTCCCCCTCAAAAAGCTGCTCTGCGATCCGCCGAATAGTCTCGTCAATCAAGCCAAGGCTCCTCGTCACCATCCCCTGCTTCAGTTGGCAGGATGGGGTTTTGCGCTCTGGAGCAAGGACCACGTGGACCCGCTCAAACCACTTCTCTACAAAAGGGCGTGTGCAGCCTTTTTCGACGACAACCTCAACACGCTGGTGCCCTCGCTTTGCGGGGAGTTGGTTCTAGCTCATGTGAGAGCGGCCAACTACCGAGCCGAGGGCCTCATCGCCGACGAGAATTGCCACCCTTTCAATTTTGAGGGAGCCCCGTGGATCTTGGCTCACAACGGCTTCATCCTGGACTGGAGAGGGATGCAGGCAGAGCTGTTTTCAAAGTGCGACGAGCGTTGGATGGTACAGCGAAAGGGCACCACGGATACGGAGCTTGTCTACGCTCTCTTTTTGAGTCTGCTGCAAGAGTCTTCCGACCCTTTCGATTTTGACAACCTATGCCAGGCCTGTCGGGACCTACTCGATCTGCTTCAGAGCACGAGCCGAAAGCTCAAGCATAAGAAACCGATGAAACTCAAGCTGATCCTAGCCGCTCCCGACCGTCTTTTTGCCATAAACTATGGTGCCGATGAAAATGGAGACGTTCATCTCACGGGCGATCTCGATGTTCTTCGGGGTTTCCCCATCGGTAGTCCAGAGTTTTTGAAATCGACTATCCTCGAACCGCTCTACTTCCAGCTCGGGCGCGATTATGACCGATGCGCGAGACACTTCGAACTCGACAGTTGTAAAAACAAGGCCATCAACGCCGTTTTGATCGCTTCCGAGCCGCTGACTGACGATGAGTCTCTATGGGAGCAATTGCACTTTGGTCAGGCCCTGTTGGTGGAGCGCAAGGCCAGCGGGCATTGTTCTTTTCAGCGTCGAAATGTTTTTTCTTAAAGGTGGCGAAGCCTCCCCGCTATGAGTGAAAATGATAGAGATGCACAGGATCGCCCAGAGGGTGAGGCCGAGGACGCTTCGCCCTTAGCTTCAAACCAGGATTCTACTTCCGAGTCCGACCAGAAGAAGGTCGTACCTCCACTCGTTGCCGAGGAAGAGAAGAAGAAGGGCAATGGCCTGACTTGTCTGGCGTTCTTGGGTCTGGTGGCGGTTGTGGGCGCTATGCTGGCTCCCAACTTCGTTCGTGCCAGGGCCCGTGGACAGCTGACCGCTTGCAAGTCCAATCTCAAGAATCTTGGTACAGCCATGGAAATGTATAGTACCGATTTTAGTGGGATGTACCCGCCGACGATGGACTTGCTCATACCAAACTATCTGAAGACAATACCGGAGTGCCCGGCGGCCGGTTCCGTCACTTACAGGCTCACTACCGGCAGTGTGGCGTACAACAATCCAGGTTTTCAGGACTACTACTTCTTTGAGTGTGCGGGTCCCAATCACACTTCTGTGAGTGTACCGGTCAACTACCCTCAGTACGATGGGATCACGGGCTTGGTCGAGCGTTAAAAGTGGGGGCAGTGTGGAGGGGCAGGTGAGGAGAGCGCTCAGTTATCTCTCGCGACCAGATTTCAGTATCGCGATAATCTGGGGCTGCATGCTCTATTTCGCCTTCCAGGCCAGCTACGAAGGTCTCTCTTACATCTTTGGACCGCTGGAGAGATTTGATGTGGTCTTTCGCAGCAAGTACGCCGCCAACATCGTGCTCGTTCGCACCCACGCCGTGGCGAGTGCGACCGCGCTCTCTTTGGGGCTGTTCGCCTTTGTTCAGCAGACCCGCAAGCTGAGAGTGCACGCCGGCATTGGGCGCGTTTATGCTGCCGGAGTGCTGGTGGGTGGTGTCACCTCACTCCCCATGGCCTTGATGGCCGAGGGGGGCTGGACCACACGGTTGTCCTTCTTTCTGCAGGGGTCGGCCTGGCTTTTGACGCTGGGCTGTGCGGTCTGGTTCGCCCGCAAGAAGCGATTCCAAGAGCACCGCCGATTTATGGTTCGAAACTATGCCCTCACCTACAGCGCCGTTATCTCTCGTATCCTTCTTCACGGCCTGCAAGAGGCAGGACTGAGCTTTCAAGAGATCTACACGGTGGTCTCTTGGACCTGGGTTGCGGGGCTTGCCGTGGGTGAGTGGTGGCTGAGGTATTCAGCCGAGCTCAGACCCCGTCACAGAGCACCCGCTCTAGTTGAATAGCCCCTTCAAGAAGCTCGCTGCTTTGTCGGCACCCTCGCCGGCTTGCTCCAACCAACTGTCATCCGTGTCACCGGCAAGGCTGAGCATGGGTTTACTCTCATCACCATCGACTGAGGCATAGACCTTGGTACTGCCATCATCGTTGCGGTAGACACGAACGTCGGAAGCGTTTTCGGCGACTCCGTTGTCCACGACTTCTTTCTGGTAGCCGAAGAATTCGGCGAAGCTGCGCGCTTTGTTTTCAAAGAATCCGTCCTGAGCTGATTCGGCCAGATCGACTTTGCTGGTGATGGTGTTGTCCCCGTTGCTACCGCTGTTGCGGATGTATAGCTCGTTGCCGGTGGCGATGACTCTCATACTGGCGTTGCCGTCGGTGTCTGAGAAGCGGGCCATCGAATTGTGGGCACCGGATGTGCTGGTGTAGTGGGTTTGGGCTGAGCCGTCAGCCGATTGGATGGAGCCGTTCGTGGTGTGAGTTCCGGATCGGTCTTCCATGGTGTGCTCACCGAGGCGGCCGCTGGGTACGTCGGAACTCTGCTGAAGTCTTCCCGAGAGGGCGCTGTACCCTACGGACATCGCTTCCTCTGCTCGTTCCATTTTGCTGGGGATTTGGAGTTTTTGGCCAGGGTGGATAAGGTTGGGGTTTTTCAGGTTGTTGACCGCTGAGACCCGGTCCAAAAGGCATTTGCCTTGAGCGTCCTTTTTGTAGATGTCGGAGAGTGAGTAGCCCTGGTTGGTGAGGATGTGTTCGAGGCAATCGTTCTTTCCTTGGCCCCAAGCGTCTACTTTCACTTGGCTGGAGGTTGCGCCGATATCGCCGTAGGGATTGTTGGTCGCCGGTGCTAGTGCTAGGGCTGATGAAGAGAGAGACACATTGTCTTGGGGCTGCCTTGCGGGTTGTTGAGGACCCTCCACCGGAGCGTTGTTGGTCGCGAGGTTGGAGAAGAAGGGGACAATGTTGTTCTGAAGGGGTGAAAAAGTTCTTTGACTAGCGATGGGCATTTGTTGTTCCTCGTTTCCTGTCTTTCGTTGATTTCATACTAGAGACCGATTGAGAAACGGTTGTGAAATGAGTTGTGAAATGAGTTGTTCACTCCGGGGCAAGTTTGTGACGCACAAGGGATCTGATTCCTCATCAAAATCTAATTTTTCTTTAAGACGCCCCTCATTCTGACTCTATAGGCTCGAAAACACTGGGCCATCCACAGGCCTGCTATGGAGAAAACATGAAGAATTTTATCAACAAGAAAGACCTGCTGGCATCGGTCGTCGTATTTTTGGTAGCGCTGCCGCTCTGTATGGGGATAGCCTTGGCCTCAGGGGTTTCCCCTGCACGCGGATTGGTCACTGGAATCATTGGAGGGATCGTCACCGGGTTCTTGGCTGGCGCGCCACTTCAGGTGAGCGGACCTGCTGCCGGGCTGACCGTTCTCGTCTATGAATTGGTGCAGACTCACGGTATCGAATGGCTGGGTATTTCGGTCTTGGGAGCCGGTGTTCTACAGTATCTGGCGGGTCGTGCTGGGTTCGGTCGAATCTTTCAGGCTGTTTCTCCGGCGGTGATCAAAGGGATGTTGGCTGGAATCGGGGTCTTGATTTTTAGCTCTCAATTCCACGTCATGGTGGATGATAAGCCCAAAAATGGTGGTCTAGCCAATCTCTTGAGCATCCCCGAAGCGATCAACAAGGGTCTCTTCCCGGCCGATGGGACGGCGCACCACCTGGCGGCGTTCGTCGGTGTCTTGACGCTTCTGGTGATCGTCGTGTGGGAGAAATTTCGACCCCAAAAGTTGAGCTTGGTTCCGGCGCCGCTGGTGGCCATTATCGCTGCGACCTCTTTGGTGGCGGTGGTGCAGTGGCCCATTTCCTTCATCTCCGTGCCCACCGATCTCAGTGAATTCGTCGCTTTCATAGACCCCTCGAAGTTCAACGGTTTGAACGCCTCCATAATCCTCTCTATGGTCGCTATGGCCTTCATCGCTTCGGCAGAGACGCTGCTGTGCGCTACAGCGTGCGATGCTCTACACGATGGTGTTCGCGCCGACTACAATCAAGAACTGAAGGCTCAGGGCATTGGGAATATGTGCTGTGGTTTCTTGGGGGCGCTGCCTATGACGGGTGTCATCGTGCGTTCATCGGCCAATGTGAAAGCCGGAGGAGAGACCCGTCAGTCGGCGATTCTTCACGGAGTTTGGCTGGCCGCGTTCGTTCTTCTCTTCCCAGGCATCCTAGCCTACATTCCAACGGCGAGCCTGGCTGGCATTCTGGTCTACATCGGATACAAGTTGGTCGATTTTCAGGCCATCAAGAATCTGCACAACTATTCCCGTTGGGAGGTCGTCGTTTACGCGGTGACTCTAACGACTATCGTGACGGTGGACCTCTTGACGGGTGTTTTGGCCGGAATTACTTTGGCACTACTGGGAACCATCAAATCGTTGGCTCACTTGGACGTTCAGATCGACTCAGACGATTCCACGAAGGTGGATTTGAGACTCACTGGGGCGGCGACCTTCATCTCCCTGCCCAAGCTCAGCTCGGCCTTGGAGTCCATTCCGCGCGAGAAGCACATCGCCGTCCATCTCGATTCCCTGATGTTTCTCGACCACGCCTGTCTTCAAGTTCTAGAAGACTTCCACAGGCTCTATGAGCGCCAAGGTGGAACCGTGGAGATGGAATGGACTCATCTTACAAAATTGTCGAAGGACAAGAATCTGAGAGTGGCAATCTAGTTGACCGCCTTCTCCCTCGAAACCTTCGAGGACGGTTCCTGGCCGTTCTCTTTGGGGTTCTGCTACCCAGTCTGAGTCTTTTTGGGGTTCTCCACCACGATTCGGTGAAGCGTTCCTTGCTCCGCGAGGTAGACCAAACCCTGATCAATCGAGGGGTCGAGATCGAGAGGGTTTTGCTCGCCTCGGGTATACACAACGCTGGGGATTTCGAGCGATTCAATATTGTCAATCCCCCCCTCATGCTCACAGCCGCGCCAGAGGTTTCTGTGGACATCGTCGACACCAACGGCAAGCGCCTCTGGGCCTCCCAGAATCACCCGAGCGAATCGGAGGTGGTCGACCGATTGGGTGTTTCCGGCCAAACGCTTGAGACACTGACTCTGCCCGATGGTTTGAGGCTTCGGCGTTATGTTAAGCCGCAAGTTCTGGAAGACGATTTTCAGATCTTTATCATCCTCACAGAGTCGTTGGCCCACGTCGAAGCGGCGTTGGAGGGTTCTATCGGGCGGACGGTTCTCTTGGGGATCGTGGTTCTCACTCTCACTGAGATTTTAGGACACCTGGCCTTTCGGGGGATCTTTTATCCTCTCAGAAAGCTCGTTGATACCGCCGAGGCTATCGTTTCAACGGACGATGTCACGAAGCGAGTTCCCGTCTATTTGGATACCGACGAGGAGATCAAGCGCACCGCTCTGGCTTTCAATGCGCTCATGGATAGGGTCGAACAACTCTTGGAGGTCTCCAAGCAGCTTCTGGCCGACACCTCTCACGAGTTGAGGAATCCGCTCACCGTTCTTATGACCGACCTCGACCTCTTGCGGGAAGACCTCGTTTCGGAACAGCGAGAAGAGGTGATCTCCGAGGCCCAAGACACGGTGCGCCGGCTCACCAGGCTGGTCAGTGACATGCTTCTTCTTTCTCGAACAGAGGCTCACTCGGAAGTGGTTTCGCCTGAGGAGATCGATGTGGTGGAGTTGGTAGAGAAGGTCGCCAAACGATACTCTCGCTCTCTCGGTGAGGAGGAGAGGGTTGCCTTTGATCGTTCCAAGAGCGCTGATGTTGCCATGGCTTTTCTGGACCGAGAGAAGACGGAGCAGATCCTGATCAATCTCTTTGAGAACGGCGTTCGCTATTCCCAGGGCCGTGTCGTAGTCCGCGTGATGAGCGAGGCTCCAGAAGTGATCATCTCCATCCAGGACGATGGGTGTGGGATCGACGCCTCTGAGCAGGAGAAGATCTTTCGGCGCTTCTATCGGATCGACCAGTCGAGGGACCGCCATTCGGGGGGCACAGGTCTGGGTCTACCCGTGGCTCGGGCGCTGGCTCGGCTTCAGGGCGGTGATATCACCCTGAAGAGCGAGGTGAACAAAGGGTCTGATTTTTGGGTCCGATTCCCGAGTGCGGCTCAGGATTGATGGTAAACGCTGGCGGCGCTCGCAGGGCCCTCTATTCGTTTGGGTCTCGAAGTGAGTACCCGACCCCTCTCACGGTGTGCAGACGTCGATCGCTGACACCACTCTCGGACTCGATTTTTTTGCGCAGTTGCAGAACGTAGACGTCCACCAGGTTGGAGGAGCCCTCGGCATCGTAGCCCCAAACGCCTTCTAGGATCTGGTCGCGAGTGAGGACTTGCTTGGGATGCTGCAGGAAGTACTCTAAAAGACTGAACTCCCTGGGGGTCAGTTCCAGAACCGAGCCGTCCACGGTGACGTCGCGAGTCTTTCTGTTGAGACTGATGCCGGCGTAAGCGAGGGAGTCGGCCACAACGACCGAGCTCTCTTGGGTCGTGAGCAATCGAGAGCGGCGCAAGAGGGCACGGACTCTGGCCATCAGTTCGGGGAGTTCGAAAGGCTTGACGAGGTAATCATCGGCTCCTCGCTCCAGGCCACCGACCCTGTCGGCTATGGAGTCTTTGGCCGTTAACATG
Organism: uncultured Burkholderiales bacterium; assembly: GCA_964630575.1. Classification (GTDB taxonomy): domain Bacteria; phylum Vulcanimicrobiota; class Xenobia; order Xenobiales; family JADMJV01; genus JAEXNA01. The sequence continues at coordinate 8,179 of CAZVVF010000060.1, forward strand.
AGGATGGGGACGTTCGAGACCTTGCGGATGCGCTCGGCCACGGCGAAGCCGTCGAGACCAGGCAGCATGACATCGAGAAGGATGATATCCGGTTCGAGGGTGGCCAGGATGTCTAGGGCGACCTCGCCTCGCTCGGCGGTGGTGACTTGGAACCCCTCGAATCGAAATCGACGTTCCAAAGAGTTGCGCACGGCGGGGTCGTCTTCGACGATGAGTAGTTTCGCGTTTCCAAGCGGCATGGTGGGGGCTTCGCACTCGGAAAGTCGCGTTCCTCGGGATCTGAAATATGAGCGTTCAATGAAGCTTTCTTCAGACAAGTTTCATCAAAGGGAATCGGAAAGAATCATCAGAGACTCTCATAATGAGAGTTATGAAAAACGATCTCGCAAAGAACTTTCTGGCCTCTATCGTCATCTTCTTGGTGGCCTTGCCGCTCAACCTCGGTATCGCCCTGGCATGCGGTGTCAGTCCCACAGTGGGCTTGCTCTCGGGGATCGTCGCTGGGCTGGTGGTCGGAGCCCTGGCGGGATGCCCGCTGCAGGTGAGTGGCCCGGCGGCCGGCCTGATAGCGGTGGTTTGGCAGATTGTGGACGCCCACGGTCTGGCGATGTTGGGGCCAGTGGTCTTGGCCGCGGGAGTCTTGCAAATCGCCTTGGGGATGTCCAGGCTAGCACCCTGGTTTCGAGCCGTCGCACCATCGGTGATACAAGGAATGTTGGCGGGCATCGGAGTGCTGATTTTTGCCAGTCAATTCCAGGTTATGCTCGACCAAAAACCAGAGGTCTCAGGTCTGGCCAATCTGGCGGCGCTTCCAGGAACCATCTGGGAAGTGCTCAGCGGAGGTTCGGGCCACTCCTCAGCCATCATTGGAATCCTCACCATCGGAACCATCGTTCTGTGGTCACAGTTGCCCAAGAGGTTCCGTGTCGTGCCTGGCTCTTTGATGGGAGTATCGGTGGCCATTTTGGCGGCGCTGGTGTTTGAACCAGCCGTTCGCTACGTGGTGTTTCCCACCGACGGGCTGCCGGATTTGACCTTTCTCAGTTGGTCCCAGATCAGTGGCTTGGCTTCTCCCTCGGTGATCGGCTCGGCTCTAGCACTGGCCTTCATCGCCACGGCCCAAACGCTCCTTACGGCAACGGCCATCGACCGAATGCACAGTGGAGAACGGACCGACTACAACAAAGAGATCATCGCCCAAGGGGCTGGCAACGCCGTTTGTGGGGCCCTGGGTCTGCTCCCGATTTCTGGAGTTATTGTGCGCAGCGCCACTAATGTCGAGGCCGGTGCTACAGGTCGACTCTCAGCGGTCTTGCAGGGGGTTTGGGTGGCCCTTTTTCTTCTCTTCTTCTCTCCCCTGTTGGGCTACGTTCCGCTCCCGGCACTCGCGGCGGTGTTGGTGTACACCGGCTATAGGCTGGTGAATATAGAGGCCATCAAGTCGATCAAACGATTCGGCAACGCCGAGCTTGCTATCTACTTCACGACCCTGGTGACGGTGGTCTCGGTTGACCTGCTCACGGGTATTATCGTCGGTTTCGTCTTCTCAGCCGCTAGGCTCATCTACACGGTCACCCATTGTGAGGTGTCTACCTGGGAGGACAAGGAGACGGGGGCGACCATCGTAGAGTTGAGCGGCAGCGCGACCTTTTTGACTCTGCCAAAGCTTGCCGATGAGCTCTCCGCGCTACCGCAAAAGCGCGAAGTGCATCTCTTCTTGAGCGGTCTGAATCACATCGACCACGCCTGCCTGGAGCACATCATGGGGTGGGAGGAACTCTACATTGAACAGGGCGGCGAGGTCTATGTGGAGTGGGACCACCTGATCCAAAGATTCAAGACCCCCCTGACCACGGAACTCGGGCGTCGCAAGTGCGATGTTATCGAGCCGCCTCTCAACCGGGTGCACGAGTCCTACGATATCCTGGCCTCAAGGGCTAGGGTCATCGAGGCTGGCGATCAGAGCAGTTGGGCAAGTCTTTGCGAGACGCTCGTGGAGTCGTTGCGCGACTCGGTTCCCTCCCAGCAGATCCGTCTCATTCAACGGGAGTTGCAGACCCAATTTAAGGAGCAGACCTTTCCTGTGGTGGACAGCGTGGCGCTTCCTCACCTGATGGTACCAGGTCTACCCCGGCACGAGCTTATTGTGGTGCGGACGAAGAGCACCCTCAAGACCCTGGACCCCACTGCCGGGAACATCGAGGTCACCGTTCTTTTGCTCGGTCCCAAGGAGTTCACCGAGCATCTCAGCATCCTCGCGCGTCTGAGCAACCGGGCTGAGGAGAACCTGGCCCGCGATCTCCGCGAGGCGACTACGGAGATGGCCGTCCGGGAAACTCTTCTCCGTCACAACGAGTACGTTGTGGTCCAGGTCGAAAAGGGCAAAGCGAGTTTCGCCTTGGCCGGTAAGGCCCTGTGGGAGATTGGAGAGTTTCTACCGGAGGGATGCCTGATAGCCCACATTGACCGAGGGGGAAAGACCTTCGTTCCAGGTGGCAGTACCGTGCTCGAGCAAGGCGACAGGATTCTGGTTATCGGCTCTGCCGAGGCGACCACTGGTCTGTACTACAGGTACGTCAAAGGCTCGACTCGGCAAAGGGTGTAG
>CAZVVF010000061.1:0-10753 GCA_964630575.1 uncultured Burkholderiales bacterium
CTCAGATCTTTAAAATCCCAGGACGCCTGCCAGCTTTTTGGGACCAGTGGTTCACCAATTTCGTAGCCAACAAGGCGACAACCATGATGACCAACCTTCGGGGGCCCACTGAGAGGGTCCGCATCGCGGGAGTTCCACTCGATGAGGTGGCCTTTTGGGCCTCCACTGTGGGGCGCTTGGGTTCGGGCTTTAGCATTATGAGCTATGCCGGAGAGCTTCGCATTGGGGTGACCACAGATTCGAGGCTGGAACCTCGTCCCGAAGACATCGTTGAGCTTTTTGAGCGATGTTGGGAAGAATGGCTCTCGTGAAAGGCTATCTCTTTCGCAGGGTTCCCTCCTCGGTCATTCCAGGTCATTGGACGGAGGTTTTTGAGGCGGGGGATGGGCCGACGATCCTCTTTGTCCACGGTGCCACGGGATCGCCCCACAATTTTCAGTTCCAGTTCGATTCGCTGTCCGACGACTATCGGTGTGTTGCCGTGGCCTTGCGGGGACACGGCGGTTCTCCTTGGCCTGGACCCTCTCATATCGACGAGTTCTATCAGGACTTGGAGGATGTGGTGGCAACGTTGCCACCTCGGTTTGCCGTGCTGGGCCATTCCTTCGGGGGGTACTTGGCCGCCCGCCTAGCCGCCAACCATCCCGAGCGCGTGGTGGCTCTAGGTTTGCTCAACACAGCAGGGAATATCCCCAAAGGAGTTTTCTTTCGCTTGCTCCGTTTCTTTAGCCCCAAGACTTCTTGGGCGGCTCGGCTCTTTCCCAGGATGATGACCCAAAACGATCAGGCCAGTCAAAATTTGGCCAAGAAGACTCTCGATGATTGGGACTGTTGGGAAGCCTACCCCAGGATTCAGATCCCTTCCCTGGTCGTATTGGGGCGTCTGGACCCACTGATCCCGGCTAGACTCGTTCGGCAAACCGCCGATTTGCTACCCGAGGCCCAGCTTCAGACTTCCCTCGGCGGGCACTTCACTATGCTGGAGCGTCCCGAGGTCGTCACCGAGTGGATACGAGAGCTTCTGAGGCGCGCGGAGGATTTTGAGACCTAGCTCTCAGGAGAAGGTCGTAGCAGAGCCTTGAACCCCGAGACAGGGCTTGAACCCAACTAGCTCCAAGAGGCGCTAGTGATAGCTCATCGTGAATTTTTCAAGGGACATGAAGCGGACCGAAGAGCTGAGCCTTGTGAGAAATGACTGGAGACCTCACGGAGCCTCTGGGAAAAAGCGAAGGAACCTCGAATGTCCACCGACTCTAAACCGACTGTAAAAGTTTGGGAAGTTCTCGTTTCACTTCCCATGATCGTCGCCACTGTGGGCTTGATGATTCAGCGGCGCGATTTTTTCTATCAAGCTGAGCGAGATTGGCTCAGCGAGGACTCCCTGCTTTTTTTGGGGGTGGTTTTGCTCTTGACGGCCATGCCCGCTTTGGCTCTCTCGGCCAAGAAGCAGACGAGAGTTGGTCGCGGAATCAAGGTCCTAGCAACGCTGCTTGGGGTTCTCTCACTGGGGACTTTCTTGGCGGCTCACCATCCCAGGGTTCGCTATTGGGCCTATCGCAGTGATTGCCTTGGAATGCAACTTGGGTTTTCCGCCTTCGAGACTCCTCGCAAGGAGTTGAACGAAGAGATCATCGACCCCAACATCGGCCCCTATATCGCTCTCGACCTCCCCTTGCTCAAGTACCTGGCCTTAGAACACGGTACAGAATTCCGGCAACACCCCCACTCGGCGCGCGTTGCTCTGGCCAGTCTGAAAGCCCTGGGCCTGAGTATCGAAGAGCTAGGCCGAGGACCCGAGGGGCAGAGATTCTTAGAAGTCGCTTTGGTGGGCGAGGCCCAGAGCGAACCTTGGAGAGAGTTCGATTGGATCGATGCCACGAGAACGGCCCCGATCCAGGCACTCCACTTCTCTGCTGGACTGTTCAGTCGAGAGGAGGCGCAAGAAGTTGTGGATGAGGCTTTGGCCCATCTCCCCCAGGCCTCACAGGACACCTACGAGTCTCTGTTGGCCATTATGATGAGCTTTCCGGGATTGATCTCGAAGGCGCAGGGCGATGAGATCTTGACCGCCTGGGCAAGGAGTCTAGGCGAGCGCGCAGAGATCCTTGAGGCCGGCGCTGAACTTCGCAAAGAGCTGTGTGAGATTCTGAAGGGCGCAGCGTCCTTGAAGGTTAGCTTTGACCTGGAGGTGGTGAAGCATTTTGAGCCTGAGGATGTCGAAGCCAAGAATCTTGACGTCACCTTCAAGCGCTCCGTTCTTGGACTGATCCGCTCTTGTGGGGTGCGCGTAGAGGAGACCCCCGCTGACCAGGCCGACCTGCAAATTGCAGCCACCCTCAAGGATGTCAAACTTTACGAGTATGAAAGGAATATCTATGAGGTGCGCTCCAGTTACCTTCCCAGCAGTCAAACTCGCCGTATCGGACGAGCCTCACTGAGAGTCGGGAGTGTGCGCACCGAGGCGGTTGTTGTGGGGAGCGAGACCGCCGTCCGAAGAGGACCGGGGTTCCGTCTAGAAATCCGGTATCAGGGCCAGACTTATGACACGGAGATGGCCCTGTTCTACTGGTATCAGTGGGTGATCGTCAATGTGAAAGACCCCGATTACTCGGTTCTCAATCAGGACGGCACCTACGGTAGGCTTTGGCCATTCGGAGTGAACGAAAATCTCATCAGACCGTATCGGCCTCGCTAGGAGGGCAGCGGTCACTGATGGATCGAGCGCAGGGCTGACTGAATACTTGGGTTCGGATTCAGAACGTCGGCCGAGTATATCTCGAAGTACTCGGCTCCGTTTCTCAATCCGAAGCGCACGGCTTCGGAGAGGTTTTGAGGGAAGGAGCCCTTCATCCGGTGTCTAGGATCGTTGGTCGCTGACCAGATCGTTTGGTACCCCAGGCCCTGCTTGGCGTAGGACCGATAGGGACGCGTTCGTTGGCTTCCCTCAGCGTTCAGATCGGCTGCGAAAACCCAGCATTGTCCGGGGTGGCGCGAGTGGGCGTAGTTCATCAGTTCGGGATAGAACCGGGTGTCTTGGTCCGGAAAGCAAATCATTTCGCGAACCGGGGGAGAGACAAAGATCTTCGCTTGAGGAAAGGCTTCACAGTAGACATCAAGCATGCTCTTGTGGGCCCGTAGATAGGCCTCGCGATCGTATGGGACGCGACCCAAGTAGCCATCCTTGCCTCCGATGATATTGCATTCAGAAACCGGTGCGACAGCACCCAAGGCAAACACCGTGGAGTCCAGACCAGCCTGACGAAGGTGCCTGGCAAGGTCCCTTACAAACCGTGAGTAGAGTTTCAGATAGATGGGGTCCCAGGGAACAACATCCCTCACGGGCCGACCTCGAAAATCGGTTGAGGAGTAGAACTCAGCCCCCGCTGCCGAGAGCCATCCCGGCACTCTGGGCGAACCCATCAAGTGCAGGGAGACCATCTTGTGGTTCTGCCGGGCCGCTTTGAGGACAGAGTCTAGCCGGTCCCAACGATAGACTCCTTCACGAGGCTCAAGGATCGCCCAGGCTTCCTGCAGAGCGAGTCCATCGATGGCCTTGTGCTGGAGCAGAGTTGAAACATCGCGACTCCCGCTGTTGGTCAAGGCAAAGGCTTTGGCTGCGGGTGTTTCTCCGAGGCATAGGATGCTAGAACATAGGATCCAGACCAGACAGAAAAGGCCTTTCTTGGGATTTTTTTTCATAGTCTCAGTTCCTTTCGGCCTTTTGGGCATGGGGAAATAGGGTTGCTTGGACGGTAGTGGGGCTTGCCTCTCGGGTGGTGCTTGGGCCGAGGTCGGCCGATGGGATGGCTATCTCCCGTAGTTGAGGTCTTCTTGAATGTCTCTTTCGTTGATGATGAATTCGGGTTCGAATTCCAGAATGGTTCGGATTTCTCTAAGAATGTGAGTGATCAACACGCTGACTCCTTCGTCGCCGCTTCCACGGTCGTACAGAACGGCTGTTTGTTACTACCCCTCGACTTGCATAGAGTAGCATCTGATAAGGAGGCGACCCACTCTTCATAACGATTATTACGAAAAATCACCCGAACGGGTAAGGCCGAGGCGATCTCTATGCTCAGCAACGGTCCGTGGATGGCCTTGAGCTGGGTGAGGTTGGGTTTCTCGCTCTATGAGAGTTGTCGTTTGCGGCGGTCGCTAGGTTGGAATAAGAACCCATGTGGAAAGACAAACTGGCCAAGAGTGTTCGCTTGGCAACTCTGGTTTTTATCTTGCTCGTCTGTGCGGGAATCGTAGGTCAAAAGCACCTTCTCTCCGGGGTTTCAACGAGCGATATTGCGTTGGCGTTCGCGGGTATCATGCTTCCCGTGACTCCGATCTTCATGACGATGGGGTTTTTGCTTCGTGATACAGAGTCAGAACACGTCGTCTGAGCGGTAGGAGTGCTTCTCTGGTCTGGGCTGAAAGAACCCGGTCCTGGAAATAAAGAATCTCTCTTCGCGACCAAAGCTCTATGCGCCAGAAGCTCTCAATATTCTTAGTCCTTCTTTTGTCTATGTCCGTGTCCGCACGAATCGGGCCCATAAACCTAGAAGACCTGGTTGAGCGATCGGATCTTGTTGTGGTGGTCGATGTGGTTGAGGTTCAGGCGCCAACAGAAAAGGAGCGAGTGGCAAGCTTCGAATCCATAAGGGTGCTCAAGGGAAGCCTCCAGCAAGGCCACCAACTCTATCGAGGAAACCGGCGAATTTGTGCTGGGCCGAACTATCGCCCGGGGCGCTACCTCTTGTTTCTGGGCCAGGAAGGTGGGGATTTCGTCGCAGCCCACCACGCCTACAGCGTGTTTGAGGTCAAGAACAACAAGCTCGATTGGTTCGTCGAAAAGAACTCGCCGCAGAGGCGAGAGAGCACCTTAGAAAAGGCTGAGGCTGACATCGAAGAGGTTTTGGGCAAAGCGCGATCTAGTCGCGAGTGAGCGCACCAGGATAGTGGTGTCCTCCTGGGCCGTGCCAGTGCTGAATGGCCTGCCAGATGGCCTCGGCGGTTTCGGCAAAGCAAAACAGATCGCGGTCCTCGGGGGATATGACACCCTCTTCGATCAAAAAGTCGATATTGAAGACTTTCTTCCAATAGGCTTCACCGACTAAAACGATCGGTAGAGGAGCGATGCTGCGTGTCTGGACCAAGGTGAGAGCGCCGAAGAGTTCGTCTATCGTTCCGAATCCTCCAGGGAAGACGACCAAGGCCTTGGCCCTGAGAATGAAGTGAAGCTTTCGGATAGCGAAGTAGTGAAAGCTAAAACAGAGTTCCTCACTAATATAGGGGTTGGGGTATTGCTCGCGAGGCAGGCTGATGTTGAGCCCTGCGGATTTGGCCCCGACGTCAAAGGCCCCGCGATTTGCCGCTTCCATGATCCCTGGGCCGCCCCCGGTCATGAGGGTGAGCTCGCAGCTGTCAGGCTGCCCGCCATTCGAGCCGATGATCTTGCCCAGTTCTCGCGCCATTTCGTAGTATGTACTCTTTTTCAAGATGGCGCGAGCTGCCGCAATGTCTGCCTGTAAGGAGGGGGTGTCGGGCGCGGCTTTCTCGCGTCTCAAGAGATCTTCTAGTTGTTGTTCGGCTACGATGGGTTCACAGATTCTGGTCCCTCCATACACCACGATCGTGTGCTTGACACCTTGCTGCTCCATCAGCAGCTCCGCTTTGAGGTAGTCGAGTTGCAACCTTAGGCCTCTGGTGTCGCTTCTCTTGAGGAAGTCGACATCGTCATCGGCTGGTCGGTAGTTCGCGCTCTGGAGCAAGGCCAGGGTTCTCGCGGCGTTGTTTGTGGAAGGCGGCTGTTCAGACGTTTCTTCGGTCGGGAGGTCTCGGGAATTTCGGTGTTTGGTCCAGCCCCAGTTTTTCATGTCAGAATTCAACCTCACTTTTCTCTAGGCCAGTCTACCCCGCGGAAGAGGCCGGGCGGATGATCTTGGTCATTTTGGATGCCGCATGGGGTCAGCTTTGAGATAGAGGTGTCTCGGCTGGAATCTGGCGCAGCGCTCATCGAATATCTCAAGGGTGAGCACTCTGGCTGAGTTGACCTGCGATCCGGAGCTCTCCGCCTGCGATGTGGGGCGCTGGGAGCACCCGGGGAGCAGTGACTCTAAGAGCGAGACAGGATAGAGTCATGCCCCCAGGAATTGGCGGGGATATCTTGGGAGGATGCAATTTATGAAGAAAACGATTATTCGAGGGAAAATACTACTCGGTTCGGCGATGGTCGCTGGACTGCTGGTCAGTGGATGCGGCGACAGTGAGAACTATGTCTTCACGAACACGGTGCCCGTTATCGTCCCGGCTCCACCGGTGGCTGTCGGTGATAGCTTCAAGGCATTGGGCAACGCTACCGTGACCTACACGGCAGCCAACGGAGTCTTGACGAACGACACGGTCAATGGAGCCACCATTGCCTCCTTTGATGGGACGGGCAGCAATGGCGGCACCGTTGTCCTAAACGCTGACGGCAGCTTCAGCTACACGCCGGTTTTTGGCTTTGTGGGATCAGAGACTTTCGACTATACGCTCTCCAACGCCGATGGGGACTCCACGGCCACTGTGACCATGACGTCCAGCGGACAAGGCTTTTTTGTGAACAATCAGGCGGGTGCAACAGGCAACGGCTCGCAGGCCGACCCTTTTGACACTCTGTCCGACGCGATTGCGGTGGCCGGAAACGGTGACACGATCTTTGTCTCTCGGGGAGACGGTTCCAGCCTCGGATTATCCACTGACGTGACCCTGCCTGAAGGCGTGGACCTGATCGGTGAGGGCCGGGGACTTATCCTGGGCCAAACCATTGTTCCCCAAGGTCAGGCTCCTGTCATCAACGCCTCGGTCACGATCACGGGGAATAACACTATCTCTGGATTGACCTTCGAGGGTACCACCGATGATTCTATCGTCGGCAATGGATTCACGAACGTAACGATCACCGACAATACGTTCCTCGGAGGGGATACGATCCAAGTGGCCTTGGAGGACGCCCAAGGTACGATAACGATCAGCGACAACACCTTTTCTATGGACAATAATATCGACGCCACCGACATAGACACAGCCGCAGCGGGAACCTGTACATTCGTGTTCAACAATAACACGTTCCAGGCGTTGACTCCTACGGCTGACCCGGGCGATAGCCTTATGGTCGCGGTGGAAGGCACCACAGTCGCAACAATTCAAATGAACGACAACGTTTTCACTGGTTTAGCTTCGGGGGATACTGTCGAGACTGGTCTTTCTCTTTTGCTGATCGATGACAGTCAGACGACTCTAACCGCTAGTGGCAATGCATCGGTGTTCTTAGACAATTGGATGGTGGCAACTGTCGCTGGGCAATCGACACTGATGGCAACTGCTACGGGAAACTCTTCTGATCAGATTAGCGGCAGCAGCGACGTCGACCTCATTCTGCTAGGGAGCAGCACGGCTACGCTGGTCTATGACAACAACAGCTTTACGAATACATCCCGAGAGGGCATCGAGTTGGATGCCTTTGACACCAGCACCGTGAAGCTCGCGCTTCGCAACAACACGATTACGGGAGCGCGCACTGCAGCGGTCAGTCTCCACGCCGATGACGATTCCGATTTCTGCGCAGAGATCACCGGGAACACCTTCGGCGAGGACTTGGTGTTCGAGGCGAATACCACCGGCGATTACGACGTAGAGCAGTTCGGCAACGCCGCCGGCGATGTGCTCTCTACGCTCAACTCTTTCGAGGTCGGTGGAATCGTTGTGAGCACGAACCCGGTCAATTCCGTTGCCGACGGAGATTGCATGATCCCATAAAACTCTTCTACTTTGAGTTAGGGATTCAAAGAGGAGCCGGGCTCGCAGGAGCCCGGCTCTTTTGTCGTTGCGACTCGTCGCAAGGCCTTGTTTCGAGCCCACGTCGATTCAGCCACGAGACGTTGGCGCAGCTCTCTCGGTCGGGAGCTTTCAGCGGGGGGTTGGTGTTCGGTCTCGGTCCCTAGAGAGTCACGTCAATCGCTCTGCTAAGTGCTTTCTGGCAGAATGAAGACGAGAGCGCACTGTTCCCAAGGGCAGGCTCAGGGCGAAGGCAACCTCCTCGTAACTCAAGCCGAGAAGCTCGCGAAGAATAAGGATATCGCGGTCCTTAGGTTGGAGTCGAGACAGGCCCTGTTTGAGGAAGAGGGAGTCGATCACGCTCTGGGACTGGTCGGGAGCCTCGACCTCTTCGCTGGGCAACTCTAGTTCGTTGGGTCGCTTCTTGGCGATTCGGTAGCAAGTGTGAAGCACCAAGCGGCTTAGCCATCCTCGAAACGCAGCAGGGTCTTTGAGTTGACGCAGCTTTTGGAAGACGAGCAGGTAGCTCTCTTGCACGGCATCTTCGGCAAGGGTGGAGCCAACGATGGAGTAAGCTACTTTTCGGGCTAGATTATGCGTTTTGTAGAACAGTTGCTCAAAGGACTGCTGGTTACCCGCTTGGGCCTGAATGACCAGCTGTTCTAGTTCTTCTTCAGCGGGTCGATTCATGGCATGATCCAGGAAGGATGTTGCCTGCGATCGGTGCTGCTACGAAGTTTGCTGTCGGTCAGTCTCCATCCTTGGTCGGTGTGTTGCCAGTTCCAACGGTCAGTCACTTGAGCCGGTAGGGCCGTCGGATAGTCCCCTTCAGGTGTCAATTTGGCTTTCCTTAGCCTCAGAATGAGTTTGGCGGTTTCAAGCCAGGGACCCACGGTGTCAACGTATCGACGCCCATCGAGGCTCTCGAGAAACTGGAGGGTCCAGGGAGATTTCCCTGGCTCGTGTTGGTCAATGAGTTCCCGGAGTAGAGCCAGCTGAGCTTCAAAGGTCAAAGCCGACAGCCTCTTGCGCAATCGAAGCCACGCTTCAACCTCCCTTGAGTCGCTCCACCGCTGTGCGATCTGAGTGGGCGAATTGTTGAAGGTGGTACCAAAGGCTTCCAAGGGAGTCGAGGTGTTCCGGCCCTTGCCCAGATCGTCAGGTCCTGGGGCACGACGTCGATTAGGGTTGTCTCCAGTGAGCTTGGCAAAGACCATCGGCTCCTGAGGCTTTTCGGGAAAGAAGTAGCCCGCAGCGTTCTTTTCCAACTCTTCGCTTCCCTGAGAGGGCAAAAGGGCGTGAATCTTTTCTATTCGCTCAGCGATCGCTGTCAGTTCTGCTGGGCTCACATCCGTGGAGAGTAAGATGGGGATCAACTGGGTCTCTATCATGTCTTCGCAAGAGAGGTATTGATAGCTAGGGCGATCAGTGAGGCGAGCTTCCAAGGCCAGAAGGATCAATTTGACTCTGTCCGTTGCTGCTAGAGACAGCTTCTCGTTCTTCAAGAGATCGTCAACGATCGGAAAGATAAGGTGTCGGGCGTTGGTGCGGCTCGGTACACCCAGAGGGACAGCATCGAGAGCAAGTTTTGCCACTCTCTCGTATTGCGCGAGACGTTCTGCCTGGTCGCTTTCCGATTCCGCAAAGAAGCTCTGGGTTTTGATCTCGCTCCAGTCCGCCGAACGCTCGCGGGGGGCAGCTGTTCGTTCCGAGCGCGACTCGATCAACATCGGTGCCGTCTGCAACCAGGCATAGGCCTCTGGGGAAGGCCGAGAGGCCCGGGCGAGTCCAAAGGCCAGCAGCAGTGGTGCGATGAGGGCGAACTGTGCGAGCCGAGAGCGCCACGTTGGAGCGGGAAGGGTGTCAGTCCATGGGCACACCCTTTGCAACCACCTTGAGGCCGCGGCCAGCAGCAGGCAGAGCGCAAAGAGCAAGACTAGATTGGAGGGTACAAGGACCGTTTCCAAGCCGTACTGCAAGTAATGGCTGAAGAACCTATAGCCGCTGGATTCTCCGTTCACCGCTAGAGGCGTGGCAATGGCAAGGGCCGCCGAGAGAGCCACAGGAATGGTTAGCGCGATCAAGGCCCAGGGCGATAACCCCGATCGCCGTCGAACGAGTGGGGCCAGGAGCCAACAGGCTACGAGGCTGAGCAGTGGTGCTACGATGAGGTTCGAAGCCTGCCCTGCGATGCCGATCAGAGTCATGGTAACAGCCGAAATGGCAAAGAGTACAAGGGTCCCCGAAGAGAAACGTTCTGCCGACCGGTCGAGAAAGGTTGGGTTCTGAGAGACTCCGGCTAGAGCAGGAGGGGCCGGGTCTGGACCGCTATCCTCCGCCGCCTGAGCCAGCGCTTTCCATAATTTCTGTTCTTCTGTTGTTGGTTCCATAATCACCTCTCATAATACCGGAGCCCAAACCGACAGAAAGAGTTCATTTATTTTTTTGAGAGCTGAGCCTTGCTGAGGAGAGTCTTCCGAAGTCGAGGGTCAAACCATCTCGATAGGCGGGCGCCAAACCGGGATGCTGCGACTCCCCACGAATTGGTAGAACGGCTCACCTCTGTTATCATGCCTGCAGTGAGTAAGCGAACAAACCTAGTCCTCTTTTTGCTGGCTGTCGTGGTGAGTGCCTTGGTCTCAAGGTCTTTCTCAAGGCCCGACTCTTCGACTCTGAAAGGGGCTTTTTCGGCCTGGAATGTGAAGCCAGGTATGACCTTCGCCGAAGTTTCCGAGCATCTGCCCGAAGCCCCGTTCATACAGACGGGTGTCCTCTACTATTGCCAGGCCTGCGACCCGAGTTCGTGGTCTGGGCAAACGTGCCGAGAGCACCTCGGAGGTGGGGACTCTGAGGCGAGGGGACCCGAGCGAGGTCTCCTGAATTTTCATGAAGGACGCGTCACGGCGCTATCGAGTCCGTATATACAAAAGGATGGTGTGAGAATTTT
>CAZVVF010000062.1:0-10731 GCA_964630575.1 uncultured Burkholderiales bacterium
GGGCAATCCAGAGGTATTCGTTGAGTACATACGTTGGGCGGGCGTGGTTCTTGAGGGTATCGGTTTGGAGCCTGAGGCGCTGCTGGAGAGTTTGGGGGCCCTGGCTCAGGTTCTCGGGGCAGACTTGAGCGGTGACCTGGCGCTTCGAGTCGATTCTATGCTACAGGCTGGTATCGCGAGACTGCGCTCGCGGCCGCTGGTGGAAGTGGAGGCGGGTCAGCCACCCTTTGACGCTAAGCTGCCCGCGATGCCAGCCTTTGCCACTCCCGCTGCGGCCTTGCAGGCGCTTCGGGAACCTTTGGTACGGGCATCTCTGGCCCGCCATTTTATGAGGCGGCCCGAAGACGCCATGGACTCCCCCAAGGGATCGCCCCATCGAGAGCGCTGCCTTCGAGATATCGGTGAGCACCTTTCTTACCTAGAAGACTCGATCCGTGCTGAAAATCCTGGGCTTTTCGAAGACTACATCAACTGGGTGCGGGCTGTGCTCCAAGAATCCGGGGCTTCTGAGACGGAGTTGAAGAGCTGTCTTTTGAGCCTCGCTGATGTTCTTGAATCCCTGTTGTCGGAAGCGGACTTTTCGGTGGTCCGAGAGTCTCTTCGGGGCGGGTTGGCGGTCCTGGAAGTGGAGATCGATGCAGCGCCCTGCTTTCTCGATAGGAATTCTCCCTACGGGAAGTTGGCAACGGATTACCTCAGCGCGTTGCGCGCTGGGGACCGGCAAGAGGCGACAAAGTTGGTACTCGCTGCGGCCGAGAGCGGCGTTCCGGTGGAGGAACTCTACCTGGAGGTTTTACAGTCCTGCCAGTACGAGGTCGGGAGGCTGTGGCAGCGCGGTGAAATCAGCATTGCCGAGGAACATTTCTGTACCGCCGTGACCCATATGGCTATGTCGCAGCTGTATCCTCACCTCGAGTCCTCAGAGAGCCGCGGTGACGTGGTTGTCGCCACTGTCATGGGGGACCACGAACTGGGTCTACGCATGGTTTGCGATCTGCTCGAAGCGGACGGCTGGACGAGCTACTACGTCGGTGTCAACGTCCCTTTGGAGACCGTGATCCAAGCAGTTGTTGAGCGTGGGGCCAAGCTGCTGGCCATTTCGGTGACCATGGGCTTCAATCTCCAGGAGTTGATGGATCTGGTTCGACGACTGAGATCGGACCCTCGTTGCGCAGGAGTGCGCACGGTGGTTGGAGGCTACCCTTTTAAGGCGGACGCCGATCTCTGGCGTTCTGTGGGGGCAGACGCTAGCGCGTGCGATGCCCGTACAGCGGTGCGAGTGGTCCGCTCTTTGGTGTCGTGATCGAACTCTCTGGGCTTTTGAGCGATTCCGTGGGGTCTTTGACGACACCCATCGGCCCCTGGTCGAGGGCTCTGATATGAATCCAGTGCTGCAAGAGTGGAGGGAGGAGATCCTCGAGTTTGTGCAGGGGCACACGGCCTTGGTGATAGGTGTCTTCACGCCTAGTGGGGAGCCTCTCTTCTTGAATCAGGGCATGCGGGAACTCTTGGGAGGGAAGGCTCTGGAGACCAACGTCAGCAGTTTCCTTCAAGCTCCGTCATTTTCGCGGCTTCGCTTTAGCAGCGACAAGACTCAGCCGAGCTATACTGGGCTTTTCAACTTCAGTGATCTCAAAAAAAACTATCACACCGTTCGAGGACTGGCTTGGGCTAGAGCCGATCAGATTCTTATCTTGGCGGAGCACGACATTGAAATGCTCCAGCAGACCAGTCAGGCGATCAATGAGGTGAACAGTGAGGTGCTCAAGCTCCAGCGTAGCCTGGCTCAAGAAAAGAGGGTTCTGGAACAAACCTTGGTCGAGTTGAGAGCTACCCAGGCGGCTTTGATTCAATCTGAGAAACTGAACTCTCTAGGCCAACTCGTGGCCGGTGTCGCTCATGAGATCAACAGCCCTATCGCGTTCGTGTCCAGCAACCTCTTTAGCTTGAAAGAGCAGATCAGGGATATGCTCTCGGCCTACCAGAGTTTGGAAACCCTGACGGCAAGCCAGGGTCCTCAAGTCACAGAGAAGGTTGCGGCCTTGAGGGAGGACGCTGACTTGGATTTTTTGGAGGAGGACGTCGTCGACCTGCTGACGGGCTCTTTGGACGGGCTCTCGCGGGTCAAGGCTATTGTTGATGACCTGCGCGATTTCTCTCGCTTGGATCAAGCCGATCAGCAGTTCTTCGACCTCAATGAGAGTGTCGAGACGACCCTCTCACTGGCAGCGCCCGCGCTGAGAAAAGAACGCGTAACTGTGGTAAAAGAACTCTCCCCCCTACCGGCTGTTCCCGGTTACCCTGCCCAATTTAACCAGGTCGTTCTGAATCTGATCATCAACGCTATCCAGGCCATGGCGGGTGAAGAGAGGCAACAGCGGGAGTTGACGGTGACGACGCGACTCGATGGAGAGAACGTGGTTTTGGAGATCGCAGACACTGGAGCGGGAATCCCGAAAGATATTCTCGACAACGTATTCGACCCGTTTTTTACGACCAAACCGGTGGGTCAAGGGACCGGATTGGGTCTCAGCGTGGCCTATACTGTCGTGAGCGAGCGTCACTCTGGAGTCATCCGCGTTTCGAGCGAAGTGGGGTTGGGGTCTGTGTTTACAATAGAGCTCCCCTTGGAGGCTGCCGATGTCTGACTCAAAGGAGCGCAAGAATCTGCTTGTGGTGGACGACGAAGCTGAGATCACCAAGGCGCTTCGCCGTTTGTTCCGCAAGAAGTACCGTGTCTTAACAGCTCAAAGCGGTGCTGAGGGTCTGGAACTGTTACAGAAGCACACGATCCCGGTGATCATCTCTGACCAACGGATGCCAGGGTTGACGGGATCGGAGTTTTTTGCCCAGGCCGAGCGTACCCATCCCGACAGCACGCGCCTGCTGGTCACCGGTTTCGCCGATATCAATGCGGTCATCGACGCTATCAACAATGGGCGCATCTATCGCTACATCACCAAGCCTTGGGACCCGGAAGAGTTGCAGGGCATTGTGGCCCAGGCTTATGAAAGGTATGAGCTGATCCTCAGCAACCGCAGACTCTTGAGGGAGTTGCAAGAAGCCAACGCTGTTCTTGAGACGAGAGTCAGGGAGCGAACGATCGAACTGCAGAGTGCCAATGAAGAACTGGCTCGATTGGATGGCTTGAAGGATGAGTTTTTGAGCATGGCAGCTCACGACCTGAGGAATCCTCTCGGCTCGATTCTCGGTTTTTCGGAATTGTTGCTAGACCAGGCTGAGCCAGAGAGTCGGAACCAACGCTGGCTGAGCCTTGTCCAACAGGCCAGCCGCACGATGCTCGACCTGGTGGACAACCTGCTAGATATTTCGCAGATCGCGCAAGGACGGCTGGAAGTGCATCCGGAGACGGTCGATCTTCCGGCCTATTTTAGAAACCTCCAAGACCTCTATCAGGGTTTGGCGGCGCGCAAAGGACTCGAGCTTCGAACGCATATTCCCGAGGCGATCTCCCAGGCCAGATTCGACCCCAAGCGCATCGCGCAAGTTCTCGGCAACCTCCTGGCCAATGCCTTCAAGTTCTCCTATCCTTCAACCACGGTGGAGGTTCGGGCGCATCGGTTTGACGATGTTCTGGAGATCGAAGTGGCGGACCAGGGTCAAGGTATCCCTGACCAGGAATTGGGGCGGATCTTTACCCGATATGAGCAGAGTTCGACATTGCCCAGCGGTTCTGAACGAGGTATAGGCTTGGGCCTTTCCATCTGCCAGAAGATCGTGGAAGAGCACGGTGGTCACATGGGTGTTGAGAGTACGCTGGGAAAGGGTAGCCGCTTCTTCTTTCGCCTTCCCGGGGGAGTCTTGCCCGAGGGGCAGCCCAGCGCCGAGGACCCGAATCGGACTTCAGAGGACCTTGAGGTGTTCTCTAGGCCTCCAAGCGATACCCCACGCCGTAGATCGAACGGATGATATCCTCTTGGTCTGGCGCTTGTGTTTTGGCCCTGATTCGGCTCACGTAGAGGTCCACTCGACGCTCATCTCCACCGTACTCAAGGCCCCAAGCCTTCTTGAGGATCTCCTCTCGAGAGAAGTTCCTGCCGGGCTGTGAGGCGAGGACTGAGAGGAGCTCAAACTCTCGTTGGGTCAAGTTGACCGCACGGCCTCGAACCTTCACCTGTTTTTCCTTTTTCTCGATCTCCAGTGTGGCGGAGGAGGGCGAGGTATGAACCGTCATGCGGCATCGCCTCAGTACAGCATTCACTCTGGCCACGAGTTCTGGCTCTAAATAGGGCCGACAGATCACATCGTCTGCGCCGTGATCCAAGGCAGAAGTGCAGGTTGTGGAGTGGGGGGCGTCGGCCAGAACGATGATGGGGACGGGTGTGACCAGGCGAAGGTTCTGCAGGGTTCGCAAACACCGCTCTTGGTGTTCAATGGGGTGTTCGATCAGAACCAGGTCATACTCTGAAAAGCATCTCGAGGATCGGGTGCGTCGGCTAAAGATGGTCGTTTGGTAGTGGTTCTTGCGAAGAGCCTTGGAAGCGGCGCTGAGAGCACCGGGGTTTCGCTCGACAATAAGGACGTGGCCTTTTTTTCCATGGTTGTTCTTGGGGAGTGTTGCGTCGTTGGGCAATTTCAGGACCTCCTTTGTTGCTGCTCCTTTTGAGTTTAGGCTAAGAGTGTGGAGAGACTGTGGGCGACCACTGCGGTCGGGTGGGCTTACCGACTCCTCAGCTTCTTGTCACCACAGAGTTGGTGGCGTTCATTGAATAGGACTCGGCAGGAAAAGACGGCCACCCCAACGCTTCCTACAGAGGTTGCAGCGGCCAGCATGAACATGACGACGATCTGATACTTCACGGCTTCCAGCGGGTCTGCCCCTGCCAAGATCTGGCCTGTCATCATGCCTGGAAGCGAGACGATGCCCACCACGGTCATGGCATTGAGGGTCGGTATCATAGATTTTTGCACGGCTCGTCGGATCGGGGCCTGAGCCGCCTCCCATCGTGTGGCGCCGTGGGCCAACTCCATCTCGACAACCTCCCGTCCCTCAGAGAGAGATTCGAGCAGCGAATCCAGGCACAGTGAGATGCCGGTCAGGGAGTTGCCCAGCACCATCCCCAACAGGGGAATGAGATACTGAGGGCGATACCAGGGCTCCACCGAAATGACCATTCCGGTGACACAGTAGGTGGTGGCCAAGCCGACCACAACGAGGGTGAAAAAGGTGAGGGTGAGGTCTCCTCTAAAGGAGCGGCTGACTCGCTGAACAGAGGCGTGGCTCGCTGCTAAGAACATCACGCAAAGCATGGCGGCGATGGGCCACCCACTCTCGGCCTGAAAGATGTAGCGCAGCACGTATCCGATGAGCAGAAGCTGAACCACGGTGCGAACTGAGGCTATGGCCAAGCGTCTTTCCAGGCCCAGTCCAAGTCCCAAGCTCACAAGTCCCGCAGCGACCACAAGAACCGACGCCATCATCAGGTCTTGAGGCGTGATGAGAATAGCGTGGCCGTTCAAGGGCGGTACTCTTTGAGGGAGATCTGGCGGTCTGACAATTCCTCGATCCATTCCTTTTGGTGGCTGGCTAGAATCACGGCCACCCCCCTGGAGGCGCTCTTTCGTAGGACCTTGTCGACGCGCTCAAGAGATTCGTGATCGAGCGCACTCGTTGGCTCGTCGAGGAGCAGCGCTCGGGGGTTTAAGGCTAGGCCACGCACTAGGCAAACCCGTTGTTGCTCACCGAGCGATAACTGATGACCAGGATCATCCAGAACGCTTGGCTTGAGACCGAGAGACTGGAGTAAGTCGGTCACCAGCTCCTCTGGAAACTCGGCCGATTTCGCTGAGCGATACTGAAACGGACGCCTCAACGAGTCTCGAACCGTCGATTTGAGTAGGGTGGGGCGTTGCGCTACCAGAACGACTTTCCTACGGTAGGCGGGCCAACCCCACTGGGCCGGGGCCTTGCCGAGCAGTTCGAGGGACCCCTCTCTGGGATCGCAGAGCCCAGAGAGGGTTCTGAGCAGGGTGGTTTTCCCAAGTCCCGAGGGTCCGTGAATGGCCGTGATTTCTCCGGCTCGAAAGACCAGGTCCAGCCCCTCCAAGAGTGAGCTCTCATGACCGACCGCCAGTCGCTTGCAAATTAAGACGCCCTCACTCATAGGCCGTATCCATCCGCACGATTTTGTCGAACCCGATCATCAACGTTCTTTGGGGAAAGCAGGCCGTCTAAGGCGATGGCCGTGAACGGAAGACTTCGACCGGTGCACGGATGCTAGGAGAACCGATAGGGTCGAAAGCGTCATCGGTTTAGAGAAACGAGGAGCCCGGTTCTTTGAGCAAGGCGATCTCTTTGGGGGTCGACTGCCGACCCAGAATCGCGTTTCGGTGCGGGTATCTTCCGAATCTTCTGATAATGGCGTAATGTCGCCAGGCGTAGTCGAGGTAGCGCCGGAAATCTTCGGCGCGGTCGGCCTCGACTCGGGTTACCAGGTGAGCGAATCGGTCGAGGCTCAGATCCTGGTCTTCCATGACTTCGCTGTGCTCGAGCGGCAGATAGAAAAACACCCTCATGAGCGGCTCTTCGAGTTGAAGGTCGATCCCCTGTGACACACCCTCGAGACTCAGTTCAAGGGCGCGGTTGTCGTAGGCAAAGGCACGAGCCTCTCCGCGAAAGAGGTTCCTCGGGAACTGGTCTAAGACAAGTATTGAGGCAAGACGACCGAGGGGAGTGTGGATCCAGTCCGTGTATTCGCCTGAATACACGGACTCGATGAGCGGCTCAAAGCGCTGCCGAATCGCTTGGTCAACAGTGTCTGGGCCGTTGAACCAGTCCTTCGGCTCGAGTTCTTCAAACCAGAACTTGAGAACGTCTTGATACTCGATTCGATCCTTCACATTGTCCCTCCGGCTAGGGGCGCGAGCAGCGGCCCCTAGTTACGGGAAGAAGGCAGCTAGGAGCAACCTCTACGACCCGACCACTAGGCTGTCAAAATCAGCCTAACGCCGCGATATTTGCTGAAAGTCTATCCAGCCCTTTTCCACGTTGATTTTGGTGAGTTTGACGTTGAGTTTGTCGCCGACTTCGACTCTTCCGGCTTTCAAGCTGCCTTCCACCGGTGGGTTTCCGATGCGGCACCAGGCTCGATTTCCTCTGGTACCTGTGACCACGGCGTCAAAGGTCTCTCCAACGCGGTCTTCGAGCATCGTGGCAACGGCCATTTTCTCGGCCATTCGCTCGGCCTTTTTGAGATTTCGGCCCTTGGCGTTGAGGTTGTCAGCGAAGCTGGAAAGCTCCCCTGAGGTATAAGGTGAGGGTTGACCGGACAGGGCCGCTTTCAACATCCGTGGGGAAATTCGGTCTCCACCGCGGCGGATGCTAGCTGTGCTCTGCATATAGTTCTTGACTCCGAGAGGGAAATGTCCCGGGGACTCCTCCTTGGGACCGACAGCCTGATAGACTCCTCGCCCAATGAGCTTGATGACCGAAATGGAGAGTTCACCAGAGGACTCAGGGTTTTTCTTCTTGGCCTCGGCCAGGAAGTCCGAAAGAGCCTTGGCATCGGGGCGAGAGGGTAGGTTGAAGCCGTTCTCTTTGGCCAGAGAGCGGATTTTGTCCCACTTCTCTGGAGGGGTTACCACGCGCTCCAGGGTCGGGTAGCCTTTGCTTCGCAAGAATTTACTCATCACGCTGTTGGTGTTGACCATGAAATTCTCGACCAACTCGTTGGCTGAGTTCGTCTCGCTCTCTTGGATGCGCACGGCGTTTCCGTCCTCGGTGATGATCCGAGTTTCCGTCCGGTCGAATTCTAGGGCGCCCTTGCGGTCTTGCGCCTTTTCCATCCGTCGGGAAGCTTCCAGTTGAACCTTTAGCTCTTCAAGCATTTCAGGGCCCTGAGCCTTCATGGCTGGCGACGCGTCGGCCTTGCCGTCAAACCAGGCGCCCACGCTGGCGTAGTCGAGTTTGGTACGGCTTTTCACGATGGCCTGAAACACATCCCCGTCCTT
The DNA here is from genome assembly GCA_964630575.1 of uncultured Burkholderiales bacterium. Classification (GTDB taxonomy): domain Bacteria; phylum Vulcanimicrobiota; class Xenobia; order Xenobiales; family JADMJV01; genus JAEXNA01. The sequence goes on from CAZVVF010000062.1 coordinate 7,972, forward strand.
GACTTCCCCTTCGGGGGTTACGCTGTATTCGACCACGGTGGCGAGTCGCTCTTCACGGGGATTGAGGGAGACGATATCCTCGGCCAACTCGGGTGGAATAAGATTGAAGACTTTGTCGGGGGTGTAGATGGACGAGGTGTTCTTGTCCATGAACTTGTCCAGGGGCGAGTCTTTGGGAACAAAGGCATCCACGTCGCTCACGGCTACCGTGACACGAATATCGCCGTTCTCGAGCATCTTGGCGGACTGGAGTTGGTCGATATCTCGGGAACTGACGTTGGCTTCGGGGTCCTTGGCCAAGACTTCCGGGTCCATTTCGGTCCACAAGGTGCCGTTGTCGATGGAGACGAGCGGTTTGTCGCGGTAGTCGCGAACCCAAGGCTTGGAGGCGTCGGGTGGGTGATTGTAGACCCCTTCAGAGGGACGAGTTCGGGCCACGATGTCGGCGACTTGATCGAGAACATCCTGAGGATAGCCCGACTCCAATCCCGCTTGCTCCACAGCCTTGGTTGCCAGGGCCTTCAGGTCCCAACGTCCGTCGGGATACTTGAGGGACATCGTTCCGATGGTACCCATGAAGGAGGTGACACCGGAGACGTGGGCTTGAGCCTTGTTGTCGACGTAGGTGAGTTGCTCGGTTCTTCGATCTTGCAACTGTCGCGATTGTAATTCTTTGATGTCCTGCAGTCCGCTACTCGGACTGGCCGACCCCACCAGAGTATCCTTGGGAAGCTCAACTTGCCCCCCATTCTTGGTGTCATGCTTTTGACTCGTTCGACCTACCGGATTACGGCGGACTCTGGCGTTAATGGGTTCCATCGGCATTTTACTCCTCGCTATCAGTCTACATACTTTATACGAAGACAGCGCGCTAGGATATCCATGATTTTGTCAGATTATTATGTTGACGATTTGTTAACATGGACCTGGCTCGTTTGAGGCATCCCCGGAGCGGGAACCCGTCTAAAGAGGGAAGACCTCTCAATAGGGGACCTTTGGGGCTGTGGTATCGACAGAGTTGGCAGAACTTTATGGAGGACTGGGTGTTGTTTCGGTGGGAGGATTGACCGTTGCGAACGTTTGTACAACTGCTGGGGCTCCAGCATATTGGAGGTCGCTCAAAGACCGGACCTGGGTGGAGATTTAGAATGAAAAACAAGATTCGTATAGCCGTCGTCATGCTCTTCTTTCTAAATTCGGCCAGCGCCGAGACCTTGGAGACTGATTTTTACAAGGCTGAGGTCCCGGAGGGCTGGCTCGTTTCACGTGACACGTCGGGACTATGGGCGATGGAGCCATCCGGTAACAACCTTCCCTTGAAGGCCACTGTGCTCGTCAATAGGCTCCGCGCCACTCCGGAACTGTATCTTCAAGGAACCGCTCGGCTCTGGAGTTCCAAGGGTGAGGTCGAGGTCTTGGAGGATGCGAGTAAACCCCAAGAGGGACTCATCGTCTTCTTGATTCGCCCTAAACTCGAAGAGCAAGACTCGGTCCTCAAGTTTGTGCAGTGGCAAGATGACCTCATGGTGATTACGAGCCTTATGTTTCCCGTGAAACATCTCCAAGAGGCGCTCCAGACAGGGGAGCGCTTTAGCGAAACGGTGGAACTCAAACCCATAGATTTCCAGCCCAAACGTCTGAAGGCTCTGATCTCGGAGACTTTGAAAAAACACGATGAGTCGAGCGAGGATCTGATGGATCCCAGTCTCGTGCGCACAGAAATGGGTAGTTTCCGACAGGATTGGGAGCCCTACTTTCCTCACTACAAGCCTCCTTTATACTTGGCTTTTCAGGCCTATTTAGAAGCCAGATTCGACGCCTCTTTTGCTCAAGTCAACGGTCCGGGGCTCGGTATGCCTCAAGACCTCATCCAGTCTCGGTTTCAGTCTGTAGACAACCGAAAAGCCGAGCTTCTACCACTTCTCGACGCTCCGTTCGACCCCGATGGGGAGTCGAAGGATTCGCTCTGACATAGGATGGTGTCGAGATCTGTTCTTTCAGGAACGCTTCTGCGCTATCGCGGGTGAGAGGCTCTGTAGGCGTCTGCGTCGAGTCGCAGCGCATCCTTTGGATCCCTCATGAAACCGTCCCCAATCTTGTCTTTTCTCCACGGAATCTTCACACAGTCTCCATTCCCTCTACAATATGCGATCCTATAATAACGGCATAAGGTTACGGCAAGAGCTTACAGAACAAAGCCAACCCCCCCCAAACTCTGTTCTGTAGGCGAAGGCCGTAATTTTTTTTGCTTTCCCCCAAGCGCGTTGCGGTCTGCCAGGCCGAACGGCGAGGTGCTCGGGCCTTACTCGCAAGAGTCTTCGGGGTCTAGGGGGCGCTGGTCAAGCGCAGACTGGCTAAGTCTCTGCAGGCTCTCGTCTGGCGCGCAGTAGTAGGAGAGGTTGGGAAACACAGACCGCAACCGACGAGCTTCCCTCTCCACTCTGCGAGTTTCATAGTCTAGGGCATAGACTTGGGTACTCTGCAACTCCGCGAGTTTGCTCTCGACCCAATTTCGGTCTTGCGCCGAAAAAGCCGAATCGGTTAGGTTCTCAAACAGAATTCCGTCGAGATAGGGTGACATCGAAGACCAGTGGCTGAAGCCTCGGTTGCCGATCAGGATCGCCTCCGGCCAGGTTTGGCGAATTTGGGAGAGGATTTTCAGGAACGGCTTCAGGGCTTTGGGGTCTTGATCGAGTCGGTCGAGATTGTCGAAGAAGAGACCGTCGAGATCGTATTCCAAGAGCTCTCGAGTTTGCGGGA
>CAZVVF010000063.1:0-10717 GCA_964630575.1 uncultured Burkholderiales bacterium
GCTAAGACCCGTGCTCTTTAGAAAAAGGACCTAGAGCTTCAACGGACTATTCAGCCTTACAATGAAATCTATATTGATCAACGTTACCGGCCAGGACAATCCAGGCATCACCGCCGAGTTGATGGGCATCTTAGGAAAAGCCCAAGCCCGGATGCTCGACGTCCAACAGACCGTAGTGGGCAAGATACTGGGCCTGAGTATTCAAGTCAGCCTAGACGACCAAAGCCAACCACTCTTAAAAGACCTCCTCTTCAAAGCCCACGAGTTGGGCGTCCATCTCGACTTTCACACGCTCAATCCTAGTGAGTCGGCCAATCGCGAAGAGAGAAAACGCTATGCTCTGACCCTGTTGGCCTCAGAACTGAAGCCCTCAGCGATCCATCGAGTGACCTCACTGCTCGCCAAACACGGGTGGAATATCGACACCATCAGTTCGCTCGGCGGTCGGCCAGTCAGTTGCTTGGAAATGGTTTTGAGCCTGCCCCCTGAGAGCTTCTCTGAGGTGGAGGCTGAACTGGTCAGTCTAGCGAGCCAGTTGCAGGTCGATATCGCCCTCCAAGAAGAGGGCCTGTTGCGACGCTCCAAGCGTTTGGTCGTACTGGATATGGACAGCACCCTGATTCAACAAGAGATCATCGACGAACTGGCCGACCTGCACGGCGTCAAGGACCAAGTCGCCGAGATCACGCATCGAGCCATGAACGGAGAGTTGGACTTCGAGCAATCGTTGCGCTCGCGGGTGAGCCTCTTGAAGGGTGCGCCAGAATCCGTCTTTCACGATGTCCGAGAGCACATTGAGCTCACTGAGGGAGCGGCCAGGTTCTGTAAAGTTCTAAAGCGCCTAGGGTACCGAATGGCCGTGATCAGCGGCGGCTTTGTCCGGGTGGTGGAACCCATCGCTAGGGAGTTGGGTCTGGACTATCACTTTGCCAATCGCCGCGAAGTCATCGACGGTCGCCTCACCGGTGGTCTCGTCGGACCGATCGTAGGACCCCAACGGAAGGCGGACTTGGTCGAATCCCTGGCTCAGCAAGAGGGCATCGAGATGAGTCAGGTGATCGCCATCGGCGACGGAGCCAACGACTTGCCCATGCTCGCCCTCGCTGGCTTGGGCATCGCTTTTAACGCCAAACCCGCCGTTCAGAAAGAAGCCTCGACTGCCATCAACCAGCGCAGCTTGCTGAGCATACTGCACCTTTTGGGTATCCGGGGCCAGGAGCTTCTGGATCTCGAAGAACAGCTGCCGAGTCTGGCCTAGGTAAGGCCTGGTGGGTCGGCTTTGAGTGGGACTCAGCTCCGATAGAGTTCCCGCAGTTGGGATAGGGCCGCTTCAGCGACTGGAGACAGAGGCCGCTCCTTGGGATAGATCGCATAGAGTGGAACCGGAAAAATCGTATCAACCCAGTTGTAGGGCTTGAAGGCGATCAATTCCCCGTTTCGGAGTTCGTCCTCGATCTCGTGCCTGGGCATTCGGCCCCAGCCGAATCCCTCTAGCAGAAAGCGGCGCAGGATGCTCATATTGCCCGCCCTCCAGATTTCAGAGCCCACAACCCCGCTGCGATGGTCGGCTGTGAGGGCACTGGTGTCGGCCACAAGAAGTTGAGTGTGGCTTTGCAGACTCTGGAGCGAAACGTTCAAGCCCTTCTCTAGAATCGGGTGACCCGCTGCAGCCACGGCAACAAACTCCACCTGACCGACCGGCTCGACTTTCAGGGTCTCAGTGGTTTCCGGGACCACCACACCGGTGACCCCCAATTGGCAGGTACCGTCCAAGACGCGAGCGGTCACCGCCCCCTTAGCTTCGGCGTGAACCGTGAGCGAGAGAGGTGAGAACTGGGAATAGAGGTTCTGCAGCAAGTTGACGGCCGGACTCAGGGGACAGATAACATCCAGAACCAAGCTCAAGTCGTGACCTCTCGATGTTTGACTCAAGGATTGAGCGAGCTGCTCCATAGAGAGAGCCTGGTAGATCAGTTCCTTCGCTTGAACGATCAGAGCTTTGCCCTCTGCTGTGAGACGCGGCGTTCTCTCGGAGCGGTCAAAGAGCTTGACCCCTAAGTGAGTCTCCAAAGTCGAGATGGAGTGGCTGATGGTGGGCTGCCCCTTGTCGAGGTACTTTGCCGCAGCCGAAAAGGAGCCTTGCTCGGCAACGGCCAGAAAGGCTTGAAGCTGGGTCAGACTGTAGGCTATCTCAGGCACAATGCGCCTCAGCAAGCCCTACCGGAGAGAATGCCAAGAGCTTCAGAAATGTACCGACAGCCAACACCGCGCACCCGAGAACGATCCACTGAAGAGCGTAGACGGTCAGTCCAGAGAGCGCGCCTACCGCAGCGGCGGCTAAGGCGGCTCCCCCATACTGGATGGTCCCCAAAATCGCAGAGGCGGTTCCGGTGTGCTCTTTTTGGTCGGCCAAAGCCCCGGCTGTGGAGTTTGGAAAAATCAGACCCAAGGTGGCTACGAAAACGAAGAGCGGTGCGACGGCAAACTGGGGCCACAGCAACGAGGCCACCATAAAGAGAAGGCCCGAAGCCAGCGCCACATAGAGCGTCTTTTGCAGGACTGGCCGGTAGCCTTGTTGGCGAAGAAGGTGGCTGTTCAGTTGAGACATGGCGATGAGTCCCAGGGCGTTTCCACCGAACATGAGGCTGAACTGATGAGGTGTGTAGCCCAACTGATCCACGTAGAAATGGGGCGACCCGGTGAGATAAGCGAAAAATCCGGCTTGTATGAATGTCCCCGACAGGGCAAACCCCAAAAACTCCCGGTGGGTCATGATGCTCTTAACGGCCCTCAAGCTGAGACCCCCAACCGCCGATCCTCGTTGATTTTCCACCACCCCGAGCACAGCGAAGAGAGCCAAACCAGCAAAGGCGGCCGTACTCCAGAAGATAGCTCGCCAACCCAGGTGAGAGGTGAGATAGTTCCCCATCAGTGGAGCTAAAACAGGAGCCAGCCCCATCGACAAGATGATGAGAGAGAAAATTCTGGCCGTCTCCCTCGGCTCAAAGAGATCCCGGACCAAGGCTCGCCCGATCACCATACCCGAGCAGGAGCCAAGGGCCTGAAAGAACCTGAGCACGATGAGGGTTTCAACATCTCCGACCATGGTGCACCCGACAGAGGCTGCGATGTACACGACCAGGCCAAAAATGAGGGGCTTCTTTCGCCCCGATCGGTCACTCCAGGGACCGTAGATCAACTGCCCTAGACAAAGCCCTACAAAAAAGGTTGCCAAAGTGGCACTGAGAGAGGCAGGGCTCGCGTGGAGGTCCCTCTGCAACTCCGGAAAGGCTGGCAGATACATATCGATCGACAGCGGCCCCAAAGCCGACAAGGCTGCCAACGTGAATATGACGCGAACTCTAGAGGTCATGCCCACAGCATAAGGCTACAATGCAATTCGGTCAATTGATAGTTTTGCGATGCTATCTATCAACAATATTGATACAACATTATCTTTTTAACGGCTCTTGGCGGTCGAGGGTCTAGCCGAGAGCCAGGCCTTGCCTCAAAGAATCCCGATGGGAGCAAAAAAGAGCGAGGCCACTGCCTCGCTCTTCTCGCTTGTCTTAAACCGAAGTCGTTCTAGTGAGCCAACAGAGCTCTCTGATCATCCCTTGATGAGCTCTGACTTTTCTTGGACACAGCTTGACGAGCTTCACGGTGACCCGCATCAGCCATCTGTCCGAGCATACGCGCGAGCACGTCACCTGTCGATTGGCCAACGTGACTCTCATTCTCGATCTCGGTCAGAACTTGGAGATATCGACCCAACGGGTTGCCCGGCAGCTCCTCCAGCGGCCGTTCGATGAGCGAGAGCTTCAACTGAATCTGTCGCAAGTCCACGATCAAACCAGCATTGGCGATGCTCGACCATTTGTCGTTGGAGTCTACGGCTCTGAGCCGCTCTCGCAGCCAACCGATGCGCAAGCGGTCACCGATCATGTAGTATCGCTGTGTGGCCTCTGCCAGGGAGAGACCGCCTATGCGCGCACCATCCACCACACAGATCCCACTAGGAACATACTCCAGCGCTGCGATCGCCTGGGCGAATTCAGCATCAAATCCCATGTCCTCGTAACAGCGGACCTTTTCCGACAAACGCTCGACCTCTCGCTCTGGCAAAACCTCCGGCAGTATCTCTAAGAGGTGCTCCATTTGGTCTCGGTAACGGGCGATGAAGCCACCCAGGTCCTCCATGTCGGCTCCGGTCAAGAGGGCCCAATTCACCAGACTCTCCAAGCCACCAACGAGCACACCCAGAGCGCTGTGAAAACTCTCCGCTGACACCTTCCGGGAAGAGGTCAATCGAGCGATATAGTCGCTGGCCTTCACTATCTCCAAAGCCGCCAAGGCCGTCTTGAGCACCTGCACCGGCGTGGACCCGGTATCACGAATGGTCCGATGGACAAAGGTGATCCCCAAGAGGTTGATCACCGTGTTGGTAAACTGCGTCGCCAAGATCTCTCGGCGCAAGGAATGACGCAGAATCCTCTCTGGATACGTTTCTTGCAAGTAACTCGGAAAGTAGTCGTGCAGGTAGTGCAAAAACAGAGGTTCATCGGGAACATCGGAATCGAGAAGCTTTTGATAAGCGAGCAGGATCGCCAATTCCGGTCGAGTCAGCCCGAGTCCTGATTTCATGAGTTGCTGCATCGCCTTACCGTCCGGCAGACCCTCTCCTTCGATGTCTAGGGAGCCTTGGCTTTCCAGGTACTCCAAGAGTGACATAAAGAGAGGTAAGTCCTCGCGCGAGCGCCTAGAAACCATCGACAGACACAGGGATTGCCAATAGTTGTCGGCCAGCACGGACTCAGTCACATCATCGGTCATACTCAGCAACACACGATTGCGCCCGGCCGCTGTCAACTCGCCGTCGGAGACGAGTTCCCGCAGCAAGATCTTGATATTCACCTCGTGGTCGCTCATATCGACACCCGCGGAGTTGTCGATGGCATCGGTGTTGATCCGTTTCCCCAGTCGGGCGCACTCAATACGAGCCGCCTGAGTAAACCCTCCGTTACCACCTTCCCCAATCACTCGTGCCCGCAGGTCAGAGGCAACCACGCGCACGGAATCGTTGTTCGCGTCACGGATCGTTCGATCATGTTCGTGGCCAGCCCGCACGTAGGTACCGATCCCTCCGTTCCAGAGGAGGTCAACAGGCATTTTCAAGACCGCGCGCACCAGTTCTTCACCATTCATTTCCGACTGCTCGACAGCCAGAGCCGCTTGCGCTTCGGGGCTCAAACAGATTCGCTTAGCCGCGCGAGAGAACACACCACCGCCCTGACTGATAAGAGACTTGTCGTAGTCTTCCCAAGTGGAATAAGGCAGGGCGAACAAGCGCTTTCGCTCCTGATAGGACTGAGCGGCGTGAGGATTCGGGTCGATAAAGATGTGCATGTGATTGAAGGCTGCTATCAGACGAGTTTTGTCGGTGTAGAGCATTCCATTGCCGAACACATCGCCCGACATGTCGCCGATGGCAGCGCACGTGAACTCCTCCTCCATCACGTCGATGCCCATCTCAAAAAAGTGACGCTTCACGCACTCCCAGGCTCCTCGAGCCGTGATGCCTTGCTTCTTGTGGTCGTACCCTTGTGAGCCACCCGAGGCAAAGGCGTCGCCCAACCAAAAATTGTACTCGTTCGAAACCGAGTTCGCGACGTCCGAAAATCGGGCAGTCCCCTTGTCGGCGGCCACCACCAGGTAAGGGTCAGGGCCATCGTGGATGACCAAGTCGGCAGGGTGAACGACCTCGCCATCTTGGATATTGTCCGTGATATCGAGAAGACCACGGATAAAGTTCTTGTATTCCTCGACCACAAACTGTCCCAGCTCCTCTCGGTCCAAAGGAGCGTTTTTGAGAACGAAACCTCCCTTGGATCCCACAGGAACGATCACCGAGTTCTTGGCCATCTGAGTCTTCATCAGACCCAGTACCTCAGTTCGAAAGTCGTCGGGACGGTCGCTCCAACGCAGCCCTCCACGGGCCACAGCGCCACCGCGTAGATGGATCCCTTCCATGCGAGTTCCGACCACAATGATCTCATACACCGGGCGCGGCTCAGGCATTTCCGTGACCACCGATGAAGCGATCTTGTGAGAGATATAGTCTTTCTGCAAGTAGTGGTTCGAACGCACCGTTGCCTCGACCAGATTGAAAAGCGCCCGCAGCGTGAGGTCCGAAGAGAACGAAGACACGGACTGAAGGGAATCGATGAAGGCCTTCTCGACCTCCTTCATACGTTCCGACCGGTTGGACTGATCGGGAGAGAACTTCGCTTCGAAGTAGCGAAAAATGAGAGCCGCGCACTCTGGATGTGCCAGCAGTGTTTCACCGATATAGGCGCGACTGGTCGAGACAGACACCTGGGAGAGATAAGCCTGATAGCTGATCAGCAGGTTCACCTCACGCCAACTGAGCCCAGCCAAGAGAACCAATCCATTGAGACGCTGATTGACCAACTCTCCGTTCAGCAGAGCGACGATAGCCGAGATCAGGTTCGCTTTGAGAGGATGGTCCAAAACCAGGGGCTGCTTGGTCCATCGGTTCTGAACTCGAAAGACGTCGACGGTCGCGGTGTGCTTTTCTCGTTGATGATAAAATTTTATGCTATAGGAATTCTGCAAGAGAACCCGCAGCCCCATGCCTTCAAAGACGGGAAGGACCTCGGATAAGACCAAGTTCTCCTGCTCGTGATAGATTCGTATAGAGGTCGCCGCTTCGGCGTGTGATTCGTCGGTGGGATTGAGAATGGCGACTCGGTATTCCGTCCCCTCTTCGACCCGCAAAATGAGCTGTTCTATATCCATAACCGCCGTCTGGTGGCTGGTGTTGGCCTTATAGGCATCGGAAAAGGCGTCTAGAAAGCTCGCGCTCAGTCGGTGTCCGTGGCCCAACTCATGAGTGGCAACTAGGTTGTCAGTGAGACCGTCGTACCAGTTTCGAGTGATCCGCGAAAGGGTCTCTTCCAGGCTCGGTAGGTCGAGAGCTGAGAGCTTGACGGTGGTCGCGATGACATAGTGGAGCCGTGCTTGTGCTTCGTCTTCACCGAGCACGAACTGAAGGTCCATGTCGGTGGGTTTCAGGAGTCGGGTTAAGATCGCTTCGATCTCCTCGCGCACCTCGGCTTTGAAACGGTCTCGGTGCATCATCACCACCAGCAGTAGGCCGCGTTGATTGGGGTCCGTCTTGGCTATCACCCGAACGGCGCTGTCCTGTCGATACGACATGATGGCCCTAGTCTCGGAGTGCAATTGTGCTGGTGAGGACCAGAAAAGTTGTTCTAAGGGGATGGAGTTGAAGATGCTCTCGATCTGCTTATAGTCGTGAGAGCCAGGGATCGCGCCGTCGAGTTCCAGAACCTTCTTGAGGCGCTCTCTCAGGATCGGCACATCCCTGACCGCAGCGGCCAGTCCAGCTGAAGTAAAAAGTCCTAGAAAGTAGTGTTCTCTCGCCACTCTAAACTCGGCATCGAGCTGCTTTACTAGGATTCTGTCTAGTTTGATATCGCGGTGTACGGTCGAGTCATGGTTTGATTCACTCACAACCACAACAGGTCTAGAGGCTAAGCGGACCCTCACGTCATCGGGAGGGTTGCACAAGGGCACCAACCGGTCGCCTGACTGGACGTCATCTCGAGAGCAGAGCCCCAGCATCGATTCTGGATTGAAGACCAACTGTGGCTCTTGGCCTGTGTAGTCGGCAACAAACTCCTGATAGGAAAGAAACACGAAGTTGTCGTTGTCTAGCCAGTTCAGAAAGTCCACGCTCTCTCTGAGTTCCAAGGCCATCGACGGGTCGCGCATGTCTTGGGATGCCAGCATCAGCTTGGACGAGACCTTCCCGATCACACCGCGCATCTCAAAGTAGTCGTCGGTCGCACGCTTCACGTCCTCGAGCACGGAGCGAACCCTAGATTCAAGTCCAGCCAACTCGTTATCGGCGACTCGGGCCACCAAAAAGAGCTCATACGCTTCCAAACAGCTCTCTTGAGGGTTGAGACTTCGAATCACCTTGGCGCTCTCGTCTCTTCCCAATCTAAGAATGGGGTGGATCATATGATGGCAGGTGAGTCCGAGACGCTTGAGTTCGCAAACGATGGAGTCAACGATAAAAGGTCGATCTGAGAGGGTGACCTCAAGGACCGTGTAGCTCGAGGTCCAGCCGTGGGACTCGATGGTAGGGTTCGTCGCCCGAACCCTGATGTCGTGCGGAGCTTTGTTGTCTAGAAAGGCACAGGTGCCTTTCAGGATGTGGGGCAAAGACTCTTCGCCAACCACTTCGATAAATGTAGATTCAGCCTTGCCGAACATCTCGGCGAACAGGGCCTGATGAAAATCCAGTTCCTCGGGAACCACCCAATCGCTGAGATCGGGTTGAGTCCTTCCTTGTGAGAGTTTCACTTTCAATACCTCCAAATGTTCAAAAACCCCATCACAAAGATGACAGGGTCAAAGCTCATTCGGTGAAGTGAGAGGAAACCTTCTCACCTTTCATCCCCACCGCAAAACCTCTCGTTGGACTGTCTTTTTTCAAAGACTCGGCCCTCAGCCGTGGGTTCCAAACGGAATTTACAACACCTCAGAAACCTTTCCACCGGTGAGGGACTCTAACCTGATCGCTCGACCTTATTCTTTGTCCGATCGACGCCAAAACTCGGTGAACGGGTTCTCTCGCGTCGGTGGGGGGAGCGGCAACATATGGATGTGAACACGACCAACCCAAATAGGATGAACCTTGCGGTGAACGTTCCAAAATGAGAGACTTCCTACGCCTCTCGGCCAGGACTTGGCGAACCGCCGAGAACGCTAAAGGCAACAGAGTGATACCTTTCGCCAACACCATGAAGTCCATCGAAGAGTTCTACCTCTCCCTCCCCAAAGCGCTCGCTACAGCGGGGCTGGTCGGCTTTCTCATTCTCCTAGCCTGGCTCGACTACATCACCGCTCGAAACATTCACCTATCCCTCCTCTACGCGGCGACCTGCGGATTCATCGGCTGGGTCCGTGGACCTCGCGCGGTCTTTGTCACAGCCGTCTTCTGCTCCGTGCTGGAGTTCACCGGTGATCGACTCGTAGACTCCTCCATCCCTTTGAGCCTCGATTTGATCAATCACGCCTCTCGATTCATTCTGTGGTTGCTGACGGGTGGGATCATCGTTGGTCTGCGAACGCGCCTCGATGAGCGGGACCTAGCTTACAAACAGATCCATGAGGATATGGCAGCAGCCCAAACAGTACAGAGGGCCTTTCTCTCGGCGGCTGTGCCTACTGACCCTCGAATCGATCTTTGCGTAAAGTTTCGAACCGACCGCCTACTCGGCGGTGACTATTTCTTAATTCGCAAAAGAGAGGAGATCCTGAGAGTGCTCGTGGCAGATGTCTCGGGGAAAGGAGCGCCGGCAGCACTCGTCACGGGGCTGCTCAGCGGTCTCTTTACTGAGATTTCTGGCAAGCACGACTCACCGGCTAAGGTCTTTGAGTTGTTGGACCGAGAACTCACTCCATCGTTGCCCGATGGCATGTTCATCACCGCCTTTTTCTTCAACTTGAACCTGGAGACCGGCGAGACGACCTATGCCAGCGCCGGTCACGACCCACCGATGCTATGGACCCCGAACTCCGGTGTCCAAGAACTTCTACCCACCGGTCTACCACTCGGTCTTCTTGGAGATTTCGGAATCGAAGAGCAGAGCTTTGTTCTGGAACGAGGAGACTTCATGGTTCTCTTTACCGATGGTCTGGTCAACGCCCGGCTTCCCCATGGCGACAGACTCGGCGACGAAGCGGTCGCAGAGGTCGTGCGGGAGAGTGCTCACCTTTCCTCGTCGGAGATCGTGCAAACCTTGTTTGCCGTTACCGATGAACGCGCCGAGATCGACGATGATGTGGTGATCTTGACGCTCAAGCGACCCAGTCAAGCGGATGAGCAAGGCTAGGAGAGTTCCTCGACCCAGCCGTCGAGAGCATCAGTCAATAACCCGGTCGGTCTCTTCTTCCGGCAGTTCTTCAGCATCCAACAGGGCCAAGTGCTCATCGTCGAAGAATCTGTCCATAGCCATGCGCACTGGAACCAAGAGCGCGATGAAGACAGGAAACAGAATTCCGATGGCGCTGGCTTTGACCACCCACAAGACAGCGAGGCAGGCCATTTGAATGGCAGTGAAGAGGTGGATTGTTTTTTCCGGGATGGCTCGAATGTAGGAGGTCGTAGGGTATCGCTCTCGGTCCATCAACCAGAGCTTTAAGCGGTCGAAGAACTGGTTCCCTTGCATCGAAGCCACACCCATAAAGAGAAAGAGTCCGAAGAGGACAGACATCGGGATCGTTCTCAAGGTCCCAAGAAAGAGTAGAGACACACCGATCAAAAGATGAACGAGAAGTCCCGAAAACCTGTTTTCCACAACGCCGGTGATGACTTCCTCGCCTTCATCATTGCTCTCTGTGTTGGCCAGTGCGCGCACGTGATTGAGCGAGCGGACGGTGGCTGCCACCATCCAAGGAAGACCGAACAAAGAGCAGATGCCCACCAAGAGAGCGACCACCACGAGGTCCAGATGATAGCCGCCGCCTTTCTGTAGGTTGTAATCCGGATTGTTCACCAAGCGAGCGGAGATATTTTGGTCGAGGTAGAGCAGAATTGAGACGAAAAACGCTGGGATAATTGAGGCGAACCAAACCCACTTTTGCTCAACATCGAACGGATTGA
>CAZVVF010000064.1:0-10577 GCA_964630575.1 uncultured Burkholderiales bacterium
TTTGAGAGTCTTCAATTCTTCGATGCGAAACAGAACATCGTTCGGGTCGAGAATGCTAATGTGCTCAATCTCATCGATCGCCTTTATGCGCCCGCTTTGATCGCAAATAGTAATCGCAGTCACGAGGACCTTTGAGTTTTTCTCATAGGTATTGAAGGCTTCTAGAATTGTCTGTGCATGGCGCGTATCGAGGGAGCCTTTGACCTTTGGTCCTCCCAGAATTTGTAACTGAAACTCCTGCCGTTTCTTGTCAACAGCAAAAATCCAGCCCCGCAATCTTTCTTCTTCTGTAATTTCTCGGACCTTACCAGATGCCAGGACAAGTCGTTTTCTCGATGCTTGGCTAAGGCGAACCGTTCCAGTCGCAGCGCCCGAGCCGAACTCAATATATTCTGAGTCTTCGAGACTTCTTCCAAACTTGTCGAAATAGGTTAGCAACTCAGTCGGCAAGTGCCCAGTTGGCGGCGTATTGTTGGACGCCGCTGAGATCGCTTTCAAAATACTGTCGCGAGCCTCCTCAAAACAGACCTCGACTTCCGAAATGAGGTCGTCAGAAGGCCCCACAGCCAGGTTTAGAGTCGCTACTGCGCTGCCGGATCCTATACCGCTGAGGCGAAGCGTCACTCCATCCGTAAATCCCTTAGGAGTGCGCTTACGCGACGGATGTGCTTCTCGATATCGCCACTTTGCGGTTTCGATCAAAAGTTGCTCCAGATACGCAAAGTCACGCAGGAGATCCACCGGGATGCTGTGGTCGTCAAATCGTGCGCCCACCAACCGAGGCGAGAGAAAAGGGGACTTGTCTTCCATCAGTGCCCCTTGCTATCCATTTCTGAATTACACATTGCTCTCGTGTTCGTAAGTTCTTCCAATCCTGCCTTTAAACACAGGAAATACAATCAAGTTGCCTGTTCCTCGCTAGTAGTAAGAAATTTTGATATCATGCAGCCATCTCGGAATTGTAACTCTCTGGGTGATTGGCCCGTTGGAGAGAATCATTCTGACCGCATGCACTGCTTCGAGGGCGTCGTCTAAAAGTTCCCTCTGTGTCTTCCAGTGGTCAGGGTCATAATCATTCTCCACAAACCCGTGCGCAGGTTTCTGGCGCATGCGCCTAATTTTCGTGAGTCCGTCTATGATCTTTTCCTTGAAGATATCGGGTTTGCTTGACTTGAATCGTAACTCTAGCCATTCCTTTAACATTCGTATGGTGCCGATTTGCTTTTCTATCGTCCGACCATCCTTGGTCTCGATATATTCTACGGACGGTACCTCATTTAGGAAGAATTTCTTGTTGAGGTTGTCTGACATGAGTTTGTCTAGGGTTAGTGCAAACGCATAACTATTATGGAGGGTAGGGCGAAGGAACGGGCTGAATTCAAGGGGTCTCGTTTCTTCGAACGTTTTACGGAAAAGCGGGGGTCTCTCCAGCACATCGCTCATAGCGTTGAGTATTTTCATCTCGGCCAGGATGACAGAAAAAATATCTACGCTATCCGGCCAATCTCCAAGAATCGATGTCTGATAATAGACTTCAGACATCTTGGCATCGCCATGAAATTCGTGAGAGAACCAGTGAAGCTGATGACGGGAGTTGAGTTTGTTCAGGTATCTCAGAAAAGCAGTGACGACCGGAGTACCGTTCTCACAAAAGCCAAGCCCGAAGGATTGCATAAAAATCCGGTCTTGGTCCGGTACCTCTTCTTGGAGAGTTATGCTTCCACGCCCGTGTGGAAACTTGAATCTGTATCGAGGGTCCTCTCTGTAGCGTTCCAGAACACCTAGATCAAAAAAAACGGGGGTCAGCTGAGGCTCCGACTCTGCAAGCCTTCGCGAATACGGCATCAGTCTGTATGATGCGTCCAGGTCGAATCTTGCGCGGATAGCTGCTTCGGTCGGATATAATGCGCATTGACCGGGCTCCTCGAGCGCTTTCAGCTGAGCTTCTAACTCGCAATCTCTGAGCAGCTTGACTGACGGGTTGTTATTCCACCTCTCAGACTGTACTGAAAGTCGTCCAGCGTCAACCAGATCTGCAAGTGCAGCTTTTAAGCCCGGCCCCAAGGGCCTCTGGATTGAAGCAATGGCGACCCCGTTGAAATCATTAGAGTTTATGTAGTGCGAAGCGATCTGGTCTTCAAGCGTTTTGAGCACTGCACTGTCGTACCCAAGGGTCTGCTGTCTACGCTACCGCCTAATGGTTGATGGCGAGGCACCGTATTTACGAGAAATGTCCGCTACGGAGCTTGTAGAAGAAAAACTCTCTATAACGATTCTCTGTCGAGCCTGGTCTGTGTACTTCACAAAAGCGTTTCCAACTCTGCAACGACTGTCAGTGCTCCGTCATCCGTCTCTTTGAGAACGATAGGTTCGAAAGAAGCGTCATCGGAATCCGGCGACAAGGTAACCGAAACATGCCGCCAACCCCCATCCTCGTTCCGAATCTTCTCACTAGAGTAAACTTTCACGGTATAGTGCCCACCATGCTCTGGATCGGAGATGTCGCGATGCTGAGCGAGCACAATCTTGCCCTCGCGCGACCCGGTGGGGTTGAGCTTCCAGACGCACCAGGCACCATTGGGGATACGTCGGTTCATGGACTCACCGACGACCTGGGCGACGAAGAGGTCGGGTCGGGGCTTCTGGTCCGGCACAGACACCCAGTCGAATCGTCCGGGATCGGTTTGGGCGAGGTGATATGGTTCGGCCTCACCGGAGGTGAAGTGGCCGGCGGCGACTTTGAGGTCGAGGGCGGGGATGCAGTTTTCGAAGGGCTTGACACTCTTGAGCGGGACTCGTTTGAAGGGAAGGACGTTGTCGGGAGCCGCACCTTGATCGGGCTGGTCTTTGAGTTTCCCGTAGATACGGTTTTGCATGAGTTCCCGTAGGACTCGAAACTTCTCTTCGTCGCCGAAGATGACGTTGAGAAAGTCGCCGAACTCGCCGTGATGTTCGAGCAGCGTATCCTCAAGCTTAGGCCCAAAGAAGATGCCGAAATTCGTCTTGTCGTTATGCCGGGCGGCTTCCTGAACATCCGGGCTATCGAGCAGGCTATTCTCTGCCCCCTCAAGCGTGTTGTTGATATGCTCGGGCAGCTCCATCCCGAACCTTTCGTTCAGGATGTCGATAATCGTCGACAATTTCTCCTTGGGGGCCTTGGCCTTCCCTGTGCCCGTCTCAGACGGCCCGGTGAGCTTTCCAGCCTCGCCTTCTTGCAGTCCGAGGTTGCCCTCCATCTCCTTCTTCAACCTGAGCGAAGCCAGAATCACATCCTCGCCCGGGTCCCACTGGTCTCCGCCCTCTTTCTTCGGGATCTTGAGCAGCAGGAGGCGGCCATAGGTGTAGAGCTTCTCCAACTCCAGGTCGTGGAACGGAACGATCTGGCCCAGGAAGCTGTAGAGGTTCTTGAAGGCTGTCAGCTTGCCGCGAAACTGCTCCTGTAGCTCTTGCCGCTCCTCGTCGTCTTCCCCCAGGGACTTGAACCGGTCCACCGCCGGGTCCAACCAGGCGTTGAGCTTCTTGTGGTCCGACAGCTCTTTGTCGTCTTGGAGCTTGAAGAAGACGGAAGCCAGGCCGTTGATCTCAGACGGTGTCCAAACGTGGTACTCCATCAGCTCGTATTTCAGCTCGTAGAGTCTCTGCGGGTTGAGGTCTTCTCCCGTGGTCGTGACCTCGTAGAAGTCTTGAAAGCTTCGGAGTATATCTTCCCGGTCGTTGACGAAGTCGAGAACAAAAGTGGCCTCTTTCCCCCTGTAACAACGGTTGAGGCGAGAGAGAGTCTGCACGGCCTGGATACCCGACAGTCTCTTGTCGACATACATAGCAACAAGCTTTGGCTGGTCGAAGCCGGTTTGAAATTTATTGGCGACGATCAGAAGTTTGTATTGGTCGGAGGCAAAGCTTGTGGGCAGTTCACTCTCTTTGATTCCCTTATTCATCTGTACTTCCGTGTAGGTGACGCCGGGAACTTCATCGTCTTTCACTTCCCCGGAAAAGGCAACCAGGCACTCGATACCCTTGTACCCCTTCTCTTGCAAGTAGCGGTCGAAGGCTAGCTTATACTTGACAGCTTGGAGCCGAGAGCCGGTGACCAGCATGGCTTTGGCGCGACCGTCCAGCTGATGGCTGACGCACTCTCGGAAGTGCTCGATGATGATCTCCGTCTTCTGGGCGATGTTGGTTGGGTGAAGATTGACGAAACGGGTGAGTTTTGAGGAGGCCTTTTTCTTATCCAGTTCCGGGTCATCGGCGATCTGCTTGGCCAGCTTGAAGAATCGTTTGTAGGTAACGTAACCCTTGAGAACGTCGAGAATGAAGCCCTCCTCGATAGCTTGCCGCATGGAGTAGAGATGGAACGGACGGGGGCGGTTCTCAACATCTCGATGACCGAACATCTCAAGCGTCTTGAACTTGGGTGTAGCCGTGAAGGCGAAAGAACAGATATTGGCCTGGTCACCTCGAAAGAGGGCCGCTCGCATGGCCAGCTGGTCGGTGACCGTGAACTCCTCGCCCCGCTTTTCGATCTCTTCAGCCAGCTTTTTAGCAACCTCGGAGCTTGCCAGAGCCGCTTTGACAGCCACCGCCATCTCGCCGCTCTGAGAGCTGTGCGCCTCATCCACAATGATGGCGTAACGGCGGTCCGGTATCTCGTCGATCTTATCCTGGATAAAGCCGAACTTGTGGATGGTCGAGATGATGATCGGAACGCCGGTCTTCAAGGCATTAGCCAGCTGCGCTGAGTTGTGGTCGATCTTCTGGACAACGCCCTTTTTATGATCGAACTGGTAGATGGTGTCCTGGAGCTGTCTGTCCAGCACAACCCGATCGGTGAGAACGATGACGGTGTTATAAACTTTCCGGTCGTTCTGGTCGTGAAGATTGGAAAGCCGGTGTGCAAGCCAGGCGATGGAGTTCGACTTGCCGGAGCCGGCGGAATGTTGGATGAGATAGTTCTTCTCGGTCTTATGCTCCCGGGCCGAGGATACGAGCTTTCGAACGCAGTCCCACTGGTGATAACGTGGAAAGATAAGCGTCTCACGTTTCGTCTTCTTGCCCGTATTCGGGTCGACTTCGGTCTCTATCTGCAAGTGGATGAAACGGGCGATCAGGTCCAGCAAGCTGTGACGAGCCCAGACCTTCTCCCACAGATAGTGGGTCCGGTGCTTGCCCTGAACGGCCGGATTACCGGCACCGAATCCGTCGCCTCGGTTGAAGGGGAAGAAGCGGGTGGAGCCTTTCGCCAGTTCAGTCGTGAACCACGCTGTGTCGGTATCCACGGCGAAGTGAACCAGGGCTCTCTCTTTCCAGCGGAAGATAGGGGCTTTGGGGTCCCGGTCTTCTTTGTACTGCTTTTTGGCGTTGGCGGCCGTCTGGCTTGTAAGGGCGTTCTTCAACTCGGCGGTGACCACGGGAACGCCGTTGAGGAAGAGCACAAGGTCCAGCTCGCTCTCGTTGGTGGGGTCGTACTTGAGCTGACGGACGACGGTGAGTTTGTTCTGCTCGTAGAGTTCCGAGAGGGCAGGGTTGAGGTTACTGCCCGGCTGAAAGTAAGCCAGGTCGAGGTGTTGACCGTAGAAATCAAAGCCGTTGCGGAGCATTTCGAGGGAGCCTCGCTTACTCATCATCCGGGCAAGCTCGGTGATGAACCGAGAGTCAAGCTCGTCGTTGTGGATGGCCCGCAGTTGTTCCCATTTCGGCTCTTGAGTTTCCTTGATGAAGTCGATCAGTGTTTTGGGAAGCAGCGCTTTCTCTCGATCGTAGTCTTGGGGCGAGGCCGAGATATAGCCGTTCTCAAGGAGATGCTCCTCGATGAGAGCTTCCAGTGTCTCTTCCGTGTGAATGCCCTTGGCCATCAGTTGTTTTCCTCCGGAGGGTTCTTTTGCCTCTGCTTGAGATCGAGTTGAAGCTGTTCCAGCTCTTTCAGATCTTCGGCATCGGCGAGTCGCGCAACGGCTGTTTTTCTCTTCTGGTCGAAAGCCTCATAACGCTTTTCGACACTCTGCTCCATCTGTCTACGGCTGACCGAGCCCGCGCCTTTGAGCACCGGTCGGTCTTGAAAAGCCAGGAGTTTGTCCACGTTTTCGCGCCAGTAGTCCAGGGTCAGCGCTTTCTGCTGCTTGACTCGCAGCTCCGCCTGTTCCAGGAAGATGACCACCAGACGATTGAGAGTGTCGATCTCATCGGCGGTGAGGTAGTTCTTGGCCACCACAATGTCGGCTTTGCGCACACGCGATCCCTTCCAACTGGTGAGAGCCATGTTGGGTTCGTCGGGATTGGCCCGCGCCAGGATAAGTTCCGAGGCGGTGTGTTCGGTGGTGGCGTAAAGAAGTTTGTTTTGAACCTCTGCGAAGAAGAGTTGGGTCTCTTTCTCTCGCACCTCGTAGTCGCAGCTGAGGGCGAAGAGATCGCGAACCTTCTGGTAGAAGCGCTTCTCGGAGGCCCGGATGTCCCGGATACGGGCGAGAAGTTCGTCGAAGTAGTCCCAACCGACCGGGTCTTTCAGGCGTTCGTCGTCCATCACAAAGCCCTTGATGAGAAGCTCTTTGAGATGGGTGGTGGCCCACTTTCGAAATTGGGTGCCACGGGGGGAGCGCACGCGGTAGCCGATGGCCAGGATGAGGTCGAGATTGTAGAGTTTGGTGCGGTATTTCTTGCCGTCGGCGGCAGTTGTCAAGGATTCCTTGACAACTGAATTTTCGCTCAGCTCTTCGTCTTGGAAGATATTCTTGGCGTGGAGGGAGACATTTTGCTTGGTGGTTTGGAACAGTTCCGCGATCTCCAGTTGAGTCAACCAAACGGTGTCGCCTTCCAGGCGAAGTTGGAGGCGGGTTTCGCCGTCGTCGCTGGTGTAGAGAACGAGATGACTCACTCGTAGTCCTCGGTGGGGATTTCGAGCTGGCCGGTGACGGCCGCTGTGATTAGTGATTGGCGGTATTCGGCTAGCCTTTTGACTGAGTCACCAACGTTCTGTAGTAGAAGTTCGTATTTCGCTCGAACCTTCTCAATGGCCGCCAGAATCTCAGCCTGCTCAGGCAGAGGGGGAATAGGTAGCCAAATCTCTCGAAGATTGTATGAGTAGATGACCTCGATCGTTGTTGCATTACTAAGGTACGTTAACTGTGAAAGAGATAATGGCGAGCTTAGCAGTTGTTCCACCCAAGTGGCCGAGACGAGCCTCTTGTCAACGCGGATAGCCATAAGGCAAGGGTGAATTATCCCAGGTGGTGTACCTTGTGGAACGAGAGCCACTCTTCCAATGGTACCTCGGGTTGTAAGGAGTATGTCTCCCGGTTCTGTGAGGAAGGAACTTAGCTCGTGAGATTTGGATTCAGAAACGAAATTCTCTCCTGACGTGAAATCTCTGTCGAGCACCGTACGTTGATTGAAAACCTTCGTATGCGTCCCAAGCATGTCCGAAGAGCGCAGACTGCTGCCAAATGGACCAACACGAATGGCATCGTTTCGCTGCGCCAAACACGATTTGAGCCTCTTTACCTCCCACTGCTCCGGAATCTCCCCAATCCAGGGAATCCCCGAATTCTTCATCGGCACGTTGGGGTCGAGGCCTTTGGTCACGGCCTCATTGATAAGAGCCGACCGCTTCTCGGCCAGCAGTTCCAGAAGTTTCTCTTTCTTCTCGATCAGAGCGTCAATGGCGGCGGTCTTGCGGTCGAGGAAGTTGGCGATGGCTTTTTGGGTGGGGAGAGGGGGGAGAGGCATCCAGATGCCTGCTATATGAGTAAGACTAAGTCCGTCCCGTTGGTCACCTACCAAACCCCGGATGTTCCGATACTGACTGTCTAGGTAGTAGAAGAGAAAGCGGTATTCCAGGGAGTCTCGTCGCGGAATCAGTGCAGCTAAACTTTGATTGCAAGTAGCTGGAACTTCGAGCGTAGCTACTGTGGCTTTTGTCTTGCCCTGTCCGGCCAGTGCCATCACGACAGACCCAGCCGGCAACCAACGGGCGCTAGACCCCTTCAGCCCTGCCTCTGTTATATAAGCATCCGCCGCCTCAATTCTCTTTTTATTAACCTCGCCCGAAGCTAGCCACGGTATCGTCCCCCCGTCCCAGTAGTCTCGTCGTTTCTTATCAGGCGTTCCACCGGTAACGAGCCTTGTATACCGCCGTAGATGACATTCAATCCAGTCCTCAGGGATGTACTCCACCCAGGGGTTCTTCGCGCGCTTAACCCTCACACCAGCACCAACGAAAACATCCCCTGAATCTCACCTTCCAGCTCTCGAATCTCCGCCTCGATCACATCCAAAGGCCTGGGCGGTTCGTACACGTAAAAATGCCGGGTGAACGGAATCTCATAACCGATCTTCGTCTTGTCTTGGTCGACCCAGGCATCCGGTACGTGAGGCAACACCTCCCGCGCCATATAGTCGTCGATATCTTCTTTCAACGGTACGTTCTCGTAGTCGCGCAGGTCGCTATCGGGCTCTATCTCTCCCTTGCTGTTGGTGCAGAGTTCCGCCGTATCGTCTCGCTCCGACAGAGCGTTGAGAATCGCTTTCCGAACTGAAGCTCCAAGCTTGATGCCTTTCGCCTTCACCTTCTTCTTCAAGACCTTCTCAAACTCGTCTCGACTCTTGTAGAGAACACTCTCGTCAAAGCTTTCGAGAATCTCCAAAACAGCAGCCTGCAGCGCTTTCCCTTCTGCGATCTCCTGCTCACCTTTCTCGCCCTTCTTCTTGGTCTTCAGTAGGTTGCACCAGGCCGTCTCATTCTCAAGCCGCTCGATACGCTCAGCGCTGGCCTGAAAATTCAACCGAAGCGGCCTCTCTACCGTGATGCGATGGAAACCGAAGTCTTCGTTGTCGAAAATCTTCACCTGGTCGCCGGTCGTGAAGTCGGCATAAAGACGGGTGAGGAAAGCGATGTCATCGTCCCCCAACTCCTTGCGCTTGTCCCCAAGAGACTTCCTCATCTTCTGAAAGCGGTCCACCCCGTTGATGAGCTGCACCTTGCCCTTGCGCTCGGGTGGCTTGCGATTGGTCAGAATCCAGATATACGTGGAGATGCCGGTGTTGTAGAACATCTGGTCGGGAAGAGCCACGATAGCCTCCAACCAATCGTTCTCAATCACCCACCTTCGAATCTCACTCTCGCCAGAACCGGCAGCCCCCGTGAAGAGCGGCGAACCGTTGAAAACGATAGCCAGACGGCTCCCACCTTGGTCCGCCGGTTTCATCTTGCTCAGCATATGAAGCAAGAACAGCAAGGAACCGTCATTCTTGCGAGGCGTTCCCGGACCAAATCGCCCGGCGAAGCCCAGCTTCTCGTGCTCTTCGTTCACTTCTTTCTGAGCTTTCGACCAGTCCACACCGAAGGGCGGATTACTGATGAGGTAGTCCACCTTGAGCGAGGGCAGACCATCGGCCGAGAACGAGTTCCCCGATTTGATGTTGTTGGCTTCCTCGCCCTTGATCAGCATATCCGCCTTGCAGATAGCGTAGGACTCGTCGTTCAGTTCCTGACCGTAGACCGCCAACTTGGCCTGGGGGTTCATGCTGAGAAGATGCTCTTCGGCCACCGACAGCATACCGCCGGTTCCACAAGCCGGGTCATAAATGGTCTTTACCACTCCAGGAGCCGTGAGCGACTTATCGTCTTCTGCAAAGAGCAGATTCACCATAAACTTGATCACCTCGCGAGGGGTGAAGTGCTCCCCGGCTGTCTCATTGGATTGCTCGGAGAACTTGCGGATTAGCTCTTCAAAAATGTATCCCATCTCATGGTTGCTCACCGCCTCGGGCCGAAGGTCGAGACGAATGAACTTCTGGGCCACTAGATAGAGCAGATCGTTCTTCTCCAGGCGCTTGACCTGAGCCTCAAAACGGAACTTCTCCATAATGTCCCGGACGTTCTGAGAAAAAGAGTGGATGTAGCCCATGAGATTCTGAGCAATGTTGTTCGGATCGTCTAAGAGCTTCTGAAAATCGAGCCTGCTGGTGTTGTAAAACGACTGCCCGGAAGCTCGAAGCAAGAACTTCTCTCGTAGCTTCTCCGGTGTCTTGTCTGACGGGTGCTCTTTGTCGGCTTGACGGACGGCTTCGCGGGTAGGCTCTAGCACCTGGTCCAGACGACGGAGCACAAGGAAGGGCAGGATCACGCGACCATACTCAGACTGTTTATAATCGCCGCGCAGCAAATCCGCGACGTTCCAGATAAAGCTGACTTTTTCGGAGAAGTTGTTCATGGCCTGGCTCCTTCTAGGCGTGAGATTAGAGGCCCTGTGCGCAAGCGGAGCGCTACGTCTTCGTCAGATGCTGTCAGTGGGCGTTACCTGGGTGCGGGGAGAGATGTTCCCGGTTGTCCATAGCTTTCCCCGTGGAGTCACGCTCAAGAAAGGTACATGTGTATCGATGGATAATTTTCAAAATATGACCGAAGAGGCAATGAAAGACGCAGCTCTTCTGGTTTCTATTCTCCGCGCAAACCCCGGTGCATCGACCTGGCGCGAGATCAGAAATTGGTATGAGGCCTTTGGAAACGCATCGAAATTGCTGACAGATGATGCCCCCGAACTGTTTAGGGGTACCTATAATGCGCACCCTGTGAAGGAGCATCC
>CAZVVF010000065.1:0-10567 GCA_964630575.1 uncultured Burkholderiales bacterium
GCCGACCAGTGCGCCGTCGCCTTCCTGGAGAATCTGATCCTTGAGACCGGATGGTGTTGTGATGGTCTCGCCTTTTTCCTCGGCTAGAGTCGGGGAGAAGAGAAACAGAAGGCACAGGAGTATGGGAAGAGTTCGCATTGGGATTCCTTAAATTGTTTTAGGTCTTGAACCAAGAGTTATGAGTCTTGTTTCCAAGTTTCCTTCAGAAGGCCGATTAAAGTCGAAGGAACGCGAGGTGTCCGTCGAGGTTTCTACAGCCTAACTTTCATACCGACTTCGGGTCTAACAGAAAAGCCGTTGCGGGTGGAATAGCGCAGTTCAGGACCAGCCTTGAGTTGAATCTGGCGCTTTTTGCCAAGAACCTTGAGCTCCACCTTCTTGGTCACGAGACCCTCTAGTTCAAAGGAGGCGTGGCTACCGTTGTTCTCGGTTTTTCCCCAATTGGTCTCAAAGGTCTGCTTGGAACTCGCTTGCCAACCAAAATCTTGGCCCAGAAGACGAAAGGCATCGTTCTTGTAAAACCTCTGTTCGGTTTGCAGTAGGGCACGGACTTCGGAACCCGATTCTTCTCCGAAGCGGTAGCGATACCGTGCACCGGCGAAGTATCGGTGGGAGAATTTTACGTCGTTCTCAATGGTCTTGTCGTATCGCTGCTCTAGGCCCAGTTCGGTGTCCAGATACTTGGATTGAAATTGGAATTCTTGGTCCTGGTTGTAGGAGGCTTCTCCCTCGTATCTCAAGCGCGTGGTGAATCCTCGCCGAACCTGGGTACCGTCAGCCTTGGTCCACTCTTTGTTGGCAGAGAAGCGAACAGCGCTGGCCTTGACCTTGGCTCGAAGCTCTCCATCTTTGTAGCGTGGACTGGCGCTTATTCTGGCGAATTTGGTATCGAGTTCGTAGCCTAAGAGAGTCGCTTTGTCGTCGTCTGTGTCGAAAGCGGTACTATCTTGAACCTGACTTGGCAACTTCTGGACGGGCTTTTGCTTGACCGAGTCCGTCGCTTGAACGGCAAAATCCCGATCGCTGACGTAGTAGGCCAATTCGTCAGGCTTGCTGTCTCGCTCCTCGACAGGAAGAGGAAGTTCACTCTTTGTTTGAGATCCGAGCCCCTGAGCCTTGGCGGAGGAGGGGGTAAACATGGGGCCTGCACAAGCGGCGGTCATGGCCACCTGCAGAGCGAATTTTACGCCCGTTTTTCGCAATCTCTTGAGAACGGAAGGGGCTCTCTCCACAGAGACCCTGTCTCGTCGTGGATTCCACTCCGCGCGCGCATGGCTCTGCCGCAAAAAGGCATCCGTCGGAGACTTTTCTCGTTGAACCCCATCTGCAGAGGTTTTTTTTGAGGCGGACCCAGGTTTCGCGCGAACGGCACTGCGAGCGCTTATCCTGAGTGGAGTGGTGAGCATGCCTTCAGGTTAACTCGGTTTCGCAAAAAAGCAAAGGAATTAACACAATTGCAACATGTTTTATCAGGCTTCAGGGGCTCAATCTGCTAAGGGCATCGGATCTGAGCTCCTCCATCCGCTCTTCTGAGACTTCCACGAGTTTGGCGATGTCTCTCACGATAGCGAGTTCGGTCGCTGCCGTTTCTCCATCGGCCAAGCTGACCATCAAAAGGAGCGAAACCAATTCTTCGGCTTCGCCTTTTCTGTCGACTTCTGCCTTCAATTGCACCGGGTCGAAGGGCTCATCGTCGCAGCCCTGATTGAGGTGTTCCTTGATGTACTCCAGCCAGGTCGACTCTTCATCGGTTACGATGCCGTCGGATTCTACCAATTTTTTGAGGAGTCTCAGAGTTTGTTTGCCATATTCTCTGTCGTCTGCCATGGATCTCACTCCCTTTCGCTCGTCGTCTCCGTGGGGATTTTGCAAGGGGTTCGGCGATCACCTTTTTGCCAGCCTCTCAAGAGGTCAGGGCACCGAGGCCTCAAGGGGGGCACGGAGTTCTGTGGACAAAATAGAGATATTTCTCACAATTTTTGAGCC
Source organism: uncultured Burkholderiales bacterium (assembly GCA_964630575.1). Classification (GTDB taxonomy): domain Bacteria; phylum Vulcanimicrobiota; class Xenobia; order Xenobiales; family JADMJV01; genus JAEXNA01. The sequence continues at coordinate 1,987 of CAZVVF010000065.1, forward strand.
AACAGCGACCTACACTTAAGGGGTAGAAATCCCATCATTTCGGCCTCGCCGGAGAAAGTGTATACAAACCCATGAAAATCAATCAAATCGGCTCAGCAGCCACGCAAGCTCTTCAAAGTCCTCAGAGAACTCAGCAGACTCCCACTCCCACGCCCACCGATGGTGCAATCCCAGAAGTTGGTGGCACGGCCGACCAATCGGAGGTTTCGAGTGAGGCACAGCAGATCTCGGGAACCGACGGGTCGAGTTCGAGCGAATCCGTTCAAGGTCTCGTGGAGCAGTTAAAGAGCGATGTTGAGGCCGTGCAGTCGGAGCAACAGACGGCCGGGAGCCAGTCGCAAGCAACGGACTCGACGGCAAAGACACAACTGGCTGAGACCTACGAGAAGGTCTCAGTGGCGGGAGAGCTCAGTCAGGTCGATGCGACCACTCGTCAGAGTTCGGAACAGATTCTCGGCCTTTCTCTAGGCTCTGGGTCGAACGCCGCATCGGTAGCTAATACGAGCGAGTCTGGAACGGCACAGACCGCTGACCAGACCGCCGGTTCTGGCTATTCACAAGGAGTGAAGACGAGCTTGGATAGCCTATTGGGGACTCAAGGGGCCGCTTAGAACAACCTCTCAGTTTTACGCGGTGGGGGGATTCCACGAAAAAGGCCGGTGTCTGGTGACGCCGGCCTTTCTTCATTCACTTGGCGTGATGCTTTCATGGGAGGGAACCAGAGGTGGTCCTCAAAAATAGGCCCCGAATATCTCGACTCCGGAGGGGGCATTCAGCCAAACCGATGAGAGTCCATAAAGGAAATCACCAATGACAACATTACGTTCAAAGGGCAAACTACTCCTAGGTACAACGCTCACGGCCTCGGTCTTGCTGACGGGTTGCGGGTCCGACACTGACCTCCTACCCGGTGCCACTGCTCCGCCTCCGCGCGCCGTCAATGACTCTTTTGATGCACTCGGAAACGCCGTCTTGTTTCAGGCCGCTAGCGGTGTTTTGGCCAATGACGCCGTAAACGGTGCCGCCATATCACGGTTTGACCCGGTGGGAACTCACGGTGGTACCATTGCGCTGAATCCAGATGGTAGTTTCACCTACAGTCCTGTTTTCGGTTTCGTGGGCGTGGAGACGTTCACTTACACCCTGACCAATCTCACGGGTTCCTCCAAGGCCACGGTCAGCCTGGTCAGTAGCGCCAGTGGATTCTTCGTGGATAACACGGCAGCAGCCGGTGGAAATGGAAGTCAGACCCTTCCCTTTAACCAATTGTCCGACGCTATCGGGGCTGCCAACGCTGGCGACACGATCTTCGTCTCAGAGGGAGATGGGACTAGCGCTGGATTGGCTGGTGCTATCAATCTCCCGGCCGGGGTAGACCTTATTGGGGAGGGGACAGGACTGGTCTTGAGCCAAACCATCGTTCCCCAAGGCGATGCCCCTCTACTCACTGGGCCTATCACCTGCGGAGGTTCCAACACCGTTTCGGGTCTCAGGATCGAGGGCTCAGCCTCTGAGGGGGTTATCGTCAACGGAGTGGGTGATGTGACGCTGTCCAACAACACTATCGGTAACCCTGCCCTGGAGCATATCAGTTGTGAGGACATAACCGGGACCGTCACCATCGATGGTAACACATTGGAGAATCCGCCCAACACGAGTGAGGACTGGATCTTCATAGTCAATAACGACTCTAACGGTGCTGCCATAATCACGGATAACATTTTTACTAATGAGCCCGGCAACGACGTGGCGTCCTGTATGGTGATCGGCACTGAAGGTTCGAGCGTGATGGATGTGACAGTCACCGGAAACAGAGCTGAAGGTACCGTTGCTGATGCATTCGGAACGTGTGTCTACATCGCGGCCACGGATACGAGTCAACAAACCGTCACGGTGAGTGATAACAGCTTCAGCAACCTGGATGGCACCGGTATCGGACTCCTCAGTGAAGCTGCGGCGACCCTGGATGGGACCGTTTCTGGCAACTCTGTTTCCAGCGCGAGCGTTGCCGGAGTTATCCTCAACCTCGCTGGGTCCGGTGGGCTCATCACTGTCAATGAGAATATCATCGATAGCGCGAGGGAGGGATTGGCGGTCAACAACATTTTGAGTGATGGCCATACGTATGTGATCGCCAACAACAGGGTCACGAACTCTGTCGACAATGCCATCCGTGTCGTTACCACAGGAGACAGCAAAGTGGCTGTTCGGGACAACACCTTGACCGATAGCGGGATCTCCAGCCTCGATGTTGGCGTGGGCAACGCGAATCTCTGTCTTGAGGTCACCGGCAACTCGGTGAATGATGACATGCTCTTCACCACTACTGACGCTGGGGCCACGATCGAGCTGGAAAACGGTGAAGCCGGTTTGGAAACGGTCAACACCTTTGCTCCAGGAACGGTGCCGGTGTTCTTCAATCTTGGTACCCTCACCAATCGTCCTCCGGGATACTGCAACATTCCGTAGGCGGGATGAGTTTACGAAAAGGGCCGGAGTCTTGTGACTTCGGCCCTTTTTGTTCTGGGGAACAGAGAAAGAGGGATGAGCTTGCCGAACAGGCTGAAGGTGCACCCTTTTGCTCAAGGGGCTATGACGGATGTGTGACGGCGGACCGATACAGTTCTTCTATGAGAATATTGAGCACTCGACACCGTCAGGCACCTCAAGGATTTCGGACCATTCCTCTGGCGGCAAAGAGCGCCGACTCAGAGTGGGCTGAAGGGGTCTCCGAAGACCGCGTGTCTCTCGCCTCATCCAGCCGAGAAGGTTGGGCCAACGCCTTAGACTTGCTGAAAGGCATCACTGAGAAAAAGGGAGAGGCCGATCTTCAACAGCTAGCGCAAACGCTGGTGAGCACTCAAAAAGCCGACGGTGGCTGGAGTGAGGGTCCTCTGGCTGAGGGCTCGGACCCCAACACGAGTCTGATACACCACGTGGCTGTGGCGACTTACTTACGACGCGTCGAGCACGCCGAGGAGTACCGCAAAAATTACACCCAGACAGAACATCAACAATATACACCGCCTTTGGAAACTCTTCAGGCTCTAGAGCAGAGTCTTAAGAAGAGCTGGGCAAACTTGAATGGCAGTGTTGGGTCACAGAAGAGGGCTTTGCTCGGTCCGCTCCCCAAGGTCGTGGTCGAGAGGGTGGCAGCCGCTCCGGCATCGATTCACGAAGCCCTGTTGGGTGACTCCTTAGAGGTTCGGCTTCACCCCGGCGAGGCTTTGCGGCACGCTCTCTCTCGCTTGGAGGATGGCGTTCGTGGAGAGCCGTTACAGAGTCAGATTTCCCCCAAATCCAAGGTAGGCTTGTTCGCCGGCGTCGCTGCAGTGGGGGTAGGGGCGCTGACTGCTATCTCGAGCACGGTTGGCTTGGCTGCTGCGGCGGCGGTTGCAGCACCGATCCTCGCTGGAGTAGCGGTGGGTTGGATGGCGGCGTCATACAACGAGTCACTGGTTCACGACAAGGTTCTGCACGTCCAAGACTTGCCCGGCGCTGGTAAGAAGCTCTCGGAGGATGAGCCTAAGTCTTTGGTGACTCGGGTCTACTCCAAGAGTCCTGAGTGGGTGAAGAAGTCTGTCTTTGACGCCTGGTTTGACCACACCAAAATTCATCACTATCGGACTTTTTCTAAAGACCACTCCACCCAGTTTCGGAATCCAGAGGAGCAGACCAAGCTGGATGGGTACTTGCTCAAGAAGGGGCATGAGCGACTCATTGACGAGGAGTATGGTCTGACCATCGGTTGGGGACGTTACCTGAGATTTCAAGCCGTCGCCTTGCCGGTATACAGTGTGGCTGTAGGGGCTGCGGGAGCTCTGGGTGTCGGTGCCCTCGGGATGGCGGCAACGGCGGCTGCGGCCCCCTTGTTTGCGGCCGGTTTCGCAGCGCCTGCTTTGGCTTACCCTCTCTTTAGCAAGGACTATCACCGCTTCACACACATGGAGGGCAAGAAGGCCCTCAAGACAGCATCCTGGCCCATGCGCAAGTTTGTTCAGACTCCTGCTTCGCGCCACATCGTTCGCCGTCATTTCGTTCATCACGAAAATGAGTTGGTCAATTTCAATCTCATGCCCGGAGCCGATTGGCTGCGTGGCAAGGCTCAAGCCCCCACGGTGGCCCAAGAGGAAGAGATGCGACGACTCAAGCTCCTTTGGTAGGGCTACAAGAAGAGGTGTCAAACAAGATGAGATGATAGTGAGAATTTTTCTCAGCCTTGTGCTTTCGCTTTCCCTCACTGGCCCAGTTGTGGCCGAGACCGAGAGAGAGCATCTTCCTGATTTTGACATAGCCGTTTTTGACGTCCAATTCAAGGGTGGCAAGCTGCAGATCAGTAGACCTATCGAAATCGCCAAGGAAGCAGGCTACGAGAACCAGCCCGCCTTCGCGCCTGATTCCAAGAGCCTATTCTTCAGTCGAGTCGATGATGGGGTTGCGAGCATTTGGAATTGGAACGAGCGCAGAGGAGCCATGGAGTGGGCCAAGAGTTCTCTCAACGAGTACTCGCCATTGCCAATGCCGTTTGAAGCCAACACTCTCTCGATGGTTGCGCATGATCTAAAGGAGACTGGCAAGCTTTGGAGCTACTCCGATGCCGATGGGTTTCGACCTCTCTTCCAAGGTGTCGGTCCCCTCGGCTACTACGCTTGGAGTGGTAAGAATATCGCCTTCTTAGTGCTTGGGAATCCCAGTGAGCTACAAGTTTCCAGGTTCGGGAAGAAGTCGGCAACAAAGGTCGACACTCATCTGGGTCGCTGTTTGCAGAAAGTTCCGGGTCGCGACGCTATCAGCTACACTGTCGAAAAACAGCGACAACATCGTCTCAAGGTTTATGACTTCGGCTCGAAGCAAACGACTTCTTACTGTGAGCTTCCAAAGGGGATTCACGATTACGTCTGGTTGAATTCAAAGACGATCCTCACCTCAGACGGAAATAAGCTTCTCTTTAAAGATGTCAACGACGATCTCGACTATTCTGAGGTTGAAAACTTCAGCTCGCTCCAGCTCTCCCGAATCTCTCGATTGGCCCTCTCTCCTGACGGAACCAAGCTTGCTGTCGTTTTCATTAAGAAGTCCTGGAGGCACCCTCCGCACAGAAGCCGGTCCAAGTTTCCGCAACTTAAGACGATTATGGCCGGCCTCGTTTTCGGTGGCCTGATCCTTTTCGCCACGATTAGGCAGTCCAAAGGAGACCGGCGCTGGAACATTGTCGTGGTGGTGCTGTTCTTAGGTTATTTGACCGTGACTTTGCTTCCAAATTTCAAAAGAGCGCAAGGCGGTAGCGACCTCACAGCTTGCAAGTCGAATCTCAAGAACCTCGGGACGGCGATGGAGATGTACAGTACGGATTGGAGCGGTCACTACCCAGTCGATGGGGGACCTATGATGACGCTTCTCACTCCGAAGTATCTCAAAGCTCTTCCCGAGTGTCCCGCCGCTGGGTCCAACACCTATCGAGCGGAGTTCGGCCCCAACATCGCCTACAACGAGCCGAGCTTTGCAGACTACTACTTCATCGAGTGCAGCACTTCCAACCACACCGTGGTCAGTGTCCCTGCCAATTATCCCCAGTACGATGGAATCTCCGGCCTGATTGAGCGTTGAGTGCCCCTGGCCAAGAGAAAGTGAGCTGTTTGAAGCCGATGTGAGGTCTTCCTGACCGGGCTAGCTTATGAGCCAGTTCTCTTCTTCGCGTTCCATCCCCTTAGGGTCGATGGTATGGATGCGGTAGGGGATATCGTCTTGGAGTTTTTGGGCATCGCGCACGGCCTTTTTGCCAGTCTCTTTCGAAATCTCTTCGCCGGTGACAAGATCCACAGTGGTGAGGGCGACTTGGCCCAAATTGTATCCACCCGCGACATGCTGAACCTGGCGGCTCAAGTGGATGAGTTTCTGGTTGCCTTTGGGCGTTCCCCAAAAGCTTCGCTTAGGAGGGACCTCCAGGAAGGTTTCTGCCGTGTAGCTGCCCTTCTTGCTGTCGGTGACCAAACGTAGGATGTCAACGGTTTCGGGGTTGTCGTCGATGAAGCTTGCGCTGCCAACGTGCCCTCCCAGTTCTGGGGCCTCGACGTGCTCCAGATTCATTTTCCCGCCGTCGGCGTTGGCCGGATAGCGATCGAGCACTTTCCTAGCGGACTGATAACGGGATATGGAAGGGTGAGTATTCATGCTTTTATCCTAATCAGGGACCCTTGAAATAATCTTAAAAACGTTAGACTTCAGGGTCTCTCTTTCGTTCAATCTTCTATCAAATCCAGCGATAGCCTGCAGAGGTCGCCTGGACTGGACCTAAAAGTCGAGCGCTATCTCTCTGAGAGTGGCCTCTAGAACGCTCGTTATTTTACAGTTCTTTAACGCAACGGAGCAATTCCTCGTCGTAACCCAGGCGGCCATAGAGAGCACGAGCGCGCTCGTTGTTTCGAAAGACGTTCAGGGTGATCGACTTGGCTCCCCGGTCAGCAACGGTGGCCTCGATCTCTTGGACCAGTGCACGAGCGAGACCCTGCCCCTCTACGCTTTTGGCTACCGCCAAGACCTCCAGGTGCGCACTGGGAGTCTGGCTGAATGCCTCTGGGCGCATCTGGGCGAAGGCGACTCCGACGACAGCCTTGTCCTGGCCCTGAACCCCCACCTTTAGAATCGCCTCGGGAAGCTCTCCTTGCGCCCACTTTCGAACCAAGTCGGCGTCGCCTCGCCAGAGCTGCTCTGGTTCTCGTCGAGGGGGCAGCTCAAAGGATGCCAAGCGAGGGAGGAGAGCTAGAATAGAGTCCGCTTGGTGGGGGGAAGCGTCAAGGATTTGAATGGGTTTCTCGGTCATCGGATGGAGCTTTGTTAGGCGCTGCTTAGACCCTCTCGGTCTCTGCCGACGAGACGGGAATATACCGACTCTCGGCGCCCAAGCTTCGGGTCGGATCGGCATTTTGCCATCTTTGGGGTTGAGGATTTTCTCGAAGGACCTCAAGGCGTGGCATTTGACAAACCTGTGACGCAACTTGACTAAATTTGCAGCAATAGAACGACTGGAGAATCACAATGAAAATAAATAGTAGTCAAAGCGCGGCGCTTAGAGCACCCCGTTCACAATCGGCAAACGCAAAAGCGAGTGAGTCAAAGAGCGAGGCCAAGCCTGGCATCGTTGAAGACTTTTTCTCCTACACACCGAGAGAGCCGAACTATCGTACTGAGGGCTTCCTATACACGGTGGGCAAGGATTTTGTTCACTCAATGCCCTTCATGGCCAAGATCGGTGGAGTGGGCGCTGCTCTCGGTCTCGGTATGAGCCTAGCCGTCGGCGGTGCCGCGGTTCTTCCAGTACTTGGAGGGGTTGTCGGTGTTGGGCTTGCCTCACACATCGCCGATACCGCGACAACAGCGCGAGACATGGCGCATCTAGGGGCCATCATTTCGCGCTAGCGGCTCTGCTGGGGACGACCACCCTGAGCCAGGGCGGTCGTCCCCGACTCTTGTGGCACAGGGTGGAGAGAACCCACCACGACGGCGCTGCTGAGTAGTCACCCGAGCGGCCGCTTAGAACAATCGACATTGTCCGGGCACGGTTTGTTGAGAAAAATGAGCCCGCAGGTTTTCCAGAGTGAAATCGACCATGGCCCCGCGAGCTTCCTCGGTGGCACTGGCGATATGGGGAGTGAGCACAACATTGGGGAGTGCTAGCAAGGCCTCGGGCACCTTGGGTTCGGTTGAAAAGACGTCGAGAGCAGCCCCACCAAGGTCACCAAATTCGAGGGCCTCAACGAGTGCGTCGTCGTCGACGACAGAACCCCGTGCAACGTTGACCAGGAGCCCTTCCGGCCCGAGCGCTCGCAAAACTTCTTGACCCACGATCCCTTCGGTTTCGCTTCCGCCGGGGAGAGCCAGAACCAAGACGTCAGACTCCGTCGCTAAGGCCCAGAGGTCGTCGAAGTACTCATAGATCACGTCCTTTTGATGATGGCGTCCATGGTAGGCGATGGTGAGGCCGAAGGCTTCGGCTAGTCGAGCGATCTTGTGTCCGATTCGTCCGAGTCCAACGATCCCGCAGCGTTTACCCTTTAAGCCTCGGGCTAGGGGGAAGATGGCTTGACCCCACTCTCCTTCGCGCACAAAGTCGTCGGCTTCACGGACCCTTCGAGCGGCGGTCAGCATAAGAGCCATCGCGTGTTCGGCCACAGCATCGTCGAGTACCCCAGGGGTATTGGCCAACACCAATTCCCGCGCGATCAAATGTTGCCGCTCGAGTCCGTCGACCCCCACGCCGTAGACAGCCACGATCTCAAGGTTGGGATAGCGGTCGAGTTGCTCGGGGGTGGCACCCTCTGAAGCTGCGACAACGACGCCGCGTACCTTTGCTGGGTCATCCTCTTCTGAGACGACCAGAAACTCCGTCTCCAGGGCCTTACCTAAGATTGGGAAGGAATCCGTGAGGAGGGCTATGGGGGGTCGTGAATCGCTCATGAAGACTGGTACCTTGGAGCCCAGGCCGATCCCTCTGGATGAAGATTCAGGTCTGGAGCGACCTGCGCTACCTCCTTCAGGCCATTGAGTCTACACCGACAGGTCGCAGGGCGGGCAAGAAAGAGAC
>CAZVVF010000066.1:0-10531 GCA_964630575.1 uncultured Burkholderiales bacterium
GGCGAATCTGCTAGTTGATAGCGTCGCTTATGTCCTGGGTATACCGCGAGAGAAAGACGAGCCTGCAGAGGACGACAATGAACAGAAGACTCAGAAGAAGCTTGAGAACATTAAAAAGCGACCGGAAGCCTTTCAGCAGAGGATTCTGGAATGTTGCCAAGCCACTGAGGACATCTCTGTTCTTGCAATTCTCGACTTTCTGAAAAACTTAGATTTAGAAGAAATTTCGCTCCCCGTCGACCTCGATGAAAACGACAACGTATCTTTTCGTGTGGAAGGGCAGCTACCTATCGAGACTCCATCGGTTCAGGCCTATTGGGCGCAAGAGCAGTCCCCAGCAATGAAAGGGGCGACGGAGATGCAGTGTCTTGTTTGTGGAGAAAAGCGACCGGCCGTGGAGCGGCTGCCGTTGAAGATCAAAGGGATCCCTGGAGGGCAATCGGCAGGGATGAGTCTCATCTCGGGCAACGCTGAGGCCTTTCTTTCCTATGGACTCAAGGCGTCCTTGATCGCGCCTACCTGCTCTACTTGTGGCGATAGCTTTAGCAAGGCCCTTAACAACCTGCTCCAGGATGAGCGAACTCGATATCGTGTAGGACCGCTCGCCTACGTGTTCTGGACCCGAGGTGAGAGCACTTTCAACATTCATGACTTCTTAGACGCCCCATCAGAGGACGAGGTAAAAAGACTCTTTCACTCTGCTTCATCGGGAAATCAATCCGAGACATTTGACGAAACTCCGTTCTATTCTGCAGCGATGTCGGCAAGTGGCGCGAGGGTTGCGGTCAGGAGTTGGCTAGAAACTACTGTTGGGGGCGTGAAGGAGCATCTGGGAACTTTCTTCCGGCGGCAGATGATAACCAACCCAGACGGTAGCAGAGTCAAGCCCCTTAGCCTCTATCAACTCGCGACCGCCGTTATTCGACAGTCCAAAGATCCTTCGAAGAAGCTCAAGAATCGAGATGTGGAGAAGAAACTGCCCCCTATGGTGCCAAATCAAATTTTGGATTGTGCGCTTCGGGGGATTCCGCCCCCGCTCTCTCTACTGTTTCAGGCAGTGGGGCGATGTCGGGCCGAGCAGGGAGTGAAGCAGTCGCGAGCGGCCTTGATAAAGCTCGTGGTGTTGTCGCATTCGAATGACCAAAGATCTTATAAGGAGGATAGCTTGACTGAACTTGAGTTAGAGAATACCGAACCAGCCTATCTTTGTGGCCGACTGTTGGCTGTGTTGGAGTCCGTACAGCGAGCGGCGCTAGGGAAAGTGAACGCATCTATTACGGATCGCTACTATGGCACGGCCTCGTCAGCGCCGGCGTCTGTCTTTGGAAGACTCCTCCGCGGTGCGCAGGGGCACCTCTCCAAATTGCGCAAGAACGAAAAGACGAAAGGTGCCTACTTGGCTTTGCAGGTGAGGTTAGAGCAGGTTCAGTCGGGTCTCCAAGGCTTTCCAAGAACCCTGGATCTAGTTGAGCAGGGCCTTTTCGGATTAGGCTACTACCACCAGCGGGCCAGCGACCGTGCGGGCGCCATCGCCCATAAAAAGGAAAAGGAGAATTCGTGATGTCCACCACAACGACCGGGAACTTCACCCGAGCAGATTGCCGACACGACTTTGTGATTTTGTTTGACGTTGCCGATGGCAACCCGAACGGTGACCCAGATGCGGGAAATCTACCTCGTGTCGATCCAGAGACCATGCAAGGCTTGGTGACCGATGTTTGCCTGAAGAGAAAAGTTCGGAATTTTGTGGACCTCACCCGAGGGCAGGAGGCACGTCACAAGATTTATGTCCAAGATAAGGGCATCGCGCTCAATGCACAGCACAAAAGGGCCTACAAGGACCTTGATCTCAAGGTCCAAGGCTCCAAACAGCCTCGCCAAGACGTGGATAAAACTAGAGCGTGGATGTGTGAAAACTTTTTCGACATTCGAACTTTCGGAGCAGTCATGACCACCAAGGTCAATTGCGGTCAAGTCCGGGGACCAATTCAGCTCACATTTTCCCGTTCGATCGATCCTATCATTCCGCTAGACGTGTCGATCACTCGTGTTGCTGTGACAAAGGAGGAGGACGCCAAGATCGCCCAAGGCGAGGATGGGGAAGGGAAGGGCAAAACAACCGAGATGGGCAGGAAGGCGATCGTTCCTTATGGACTTTATCGTTGCTCTGGGTTCTTTAATCCCCATTTGGCTAAATCAACCGGATTCAATGATGAAGACCTCTCCATTTTTTGGGAAGCTCTTCAGGGCATGTGGGACATCGACCGTTCGGCGAGCCGTGGCTTGATGAGCCTGCGCGGCTTGTATGTGTTCAGTCACGAGAGTGCACTGGGGAAAGCTCCCGCTCATACACTCTTTGAGCGAGTTCAAGTCAAGCGGAAGAGTGACATTGACGTCCCACGGTCCTTCGATGACTATCAGATTACTATCCAAGGCGAAGACCCAGATGGAGTGCGTCTTCACAAGATTGTGGGGTGAGGTGGCGAGATGAAGAGCTGGTTCCAATATCTGCCCTTCAACATTGGATTTATTGCCCGCGTCAATGCGCACTCATCCATGTTGAACAAGTATTTGAAGAGAATGTCTTCACGCTTCGTGGGCAAGCAGTCCATAAACAAGTAGATATTCCCGAGACGGAGATGCAAGGTTCGCTGAGGATAGAGCGGGCTTTGCCGCTCTGTTCAGAAAAACTTGGACTGGTGGGAAGAGCTGATGTCGTTGAGTTTCGAGAAGACACTCCCTATCCTATTGACTATAAACTAGGGCCAAGACGGGCCAAGGTTGCGGATGATGTTCAACTCTGTGCACAGGCCATTTGCCTGGAAGAGATGCTTGGGGCCTCTGTGATGAGAGGTGCAATTTTTCATCACAAATCGAGAAGAAGACGAGAAGTCGTCTTCTCACCGTCTTTACGCAATCTGGTCGGGCAAACCACCCAGGAGGTCCGCAATCTAATTAAGACTTTTAAAGTGCCATCGCCTGTAGCCGACGCGCGCTGTCGACACTGCTCCCTTCACGAGGCGTGCATGCCAAATATTCTCTCCAGCCGCGAACTTCTTTCAGGTTTTGAGAAAAGGTTGTTCGACGAATGAAACAGTTGCTAAATACGCTTTACGTCATGACCCAACAAAGCTTTCTGCGGCTTGACCATGACACCGTGAAGATTTGTGTCGAAGGAGAAAAGCGTGGCCAGGTTCCACTGATCCACCTAGGGGGGATTCACTGCTTTGGAAATGTGATGGTCAGCCCAGCTTTGCTCATGCGGTGCGCTGAAGAGCAGCGTTCTATCGTTTTCTATGATAGGAAAGGTCGTTTCAAAGCTCGCGTGACGGGCCCTACGACAGGGAACGTTCTTCTGCGCAAACGCCAATACGATTTTTCAGAGGAAAGCGAAGGTCCGATCGGACTGGCTAGAAGCTTTGTGGCTGGCAAGATCCAGAATTGTCGTCAGCTTCTTTTACGCGGGGCCCGGGATTCGAAGATTCCATCCGATGCTACTGAACTCCGTGACACAGCGGGTGAATTGGGGAACAGCTTGCGTCGGCTCGAAAAGGCCCGGTCCCTTGATGAAGTCCGGGGTGTTGAGGGATACGCATCCAGGAAGTACTTTGAAGTTTTCACGAATCTGGTGAAAAGGAACCGCGGGAACTTTGCCTTGAAGGGAAGATCTAGACGACCACCCAGAGACCCAATGAATGCTCTGTTGTCCTTTCTTTACACGTTACTTCATCACGATTGTATCGGTGCGTGCGAGGGAGTTGGTCTAGATCCCCAAGTAGGATATCTTCATACAATTCGGCCGGGACGAGCGGCCATGGCACTGGATCTGATGGAAGAGTTTCGACCCGTTCTAGCGGATCGACTGGCGCTGACGTTGGTGAATCTTGGGGTCATTCAAGAACACGATTTTGATTGTCGAGTAGTAGGTAGTGTGCTTCTTAATGAGAGAGGACGTAAAACGGTTGTCGCGGAGTACCAAAAAAAGAAGCAGATCGAGAGCAAGCACCCCCTCCTGAAGAAGAAAACGCCCCTTGGATTGCTCCCTCATCTTCAAGCTCGCCTGCTTGCTCGGGTCCTGAGAGGCGACATTGAATACTACCCGCCGTTTTTAAGTCGATAAGATGAACTCACTGCTTGTTTGTTACGATGTTTCAACCGAATCCAAGGAAGGAAAGAATCGCCTGCGACGGGTGGCACACCTATGCGTAGCACACGGCTCCAGAGTTCAAAATTCGGTATTCGAATGCACTTTGACCTCGGTTCAACTTGAGTCTTTTAGAGAGAATCTATTGAAAGTCATTGATCGTGAAGAAGATAGCCTCCGAATCTATCGAATTCAACCAAGCCTAGCAGGTAGCGTGGAAATTTATGGAGTTGATCGTGGCACTGACTTTAGAGGACCACTCATATTTTGATTCGCGCGAACCCAAAGCGAAGGTGGATTTCTGGCGAGGCTCGCGCAAGGCCGCCAAGGGCTTCATTCTTCAGTTTACTTGCTTTTTGTTTTTGCGTAGCTGGGCGAGAAATGGTCCAGAGGAGAGGTTCGCGGATTTGGGCTTTGAAATGCTGATGAGACCTGGCTCGAATTGAGCTAGCGTTGCACCCAGCCTTCGGGCTGGGTGAGGATTGAAACCTGGTCCATGCATTCGGAGCGTCCACGCCATTTGGTTGCACCCAGCCTTCGGGCTGGGTGAGGATTGAAACTTTTTTATTGCAGTCAAGATTGTCGATTAGCGGAAAGTTGCACCCAGCCTTCGGGCTGGGTGAGGATTGAAACACGGGCCTAAACCCCATGGTGTTAGCGGTCGTCGGTTGCACCCAGCCTTCGGGCTGGGTGAGGATTGAAACTCCTGGTATAGCGGAGGCTACCTGGCGAGTCTTAGGTTGCACCCAGCCTTCGGGCTGGGTGAGGATTGAAACTTGATGTTCTATCGCATTACAGCGGAGACCTAGTAGTTGCACCCAGCCTTCGGGCTGGGTGAGGATTGAAACACGAGAGACACATTTAAGGCAACAATACCAACCAGTTGCACCCAGCCTTCGGGCTGGGTGAGGATTGAAACCGTAGATCTCAGGCCCAACTGCTCACCGAGTTGGGTTGCACCCAGCCTTCGGGCTGGGTGAGGATTGAAACTCGGAAGTCGAAGGGAAGCACCTGCGACTGTACGAGTTGCACCCAGCCTTCGGGCTGGGTGAGGATTGAAACGAATATACCAGGGCAAGATCGGCGACAATTGGACGGTTGCACCCAGCCTTCGGGCTGGGTGAGGATTGAAACTTCTGGCATTTTGCAATGTGATGTGTCGATTGGTCGTTGCACCCAGCCTTCGGGCTGGGTGAGGATTGAAACTCGGCTGACCCTCCGGCGTCCGATGTCGAGCAGCGGTTGCACCCAGCCTTCGGGCTGGGTGAGGATTGAAACTTGCCTGACATACACTTCCCGCACGAAGACTCGAGTTGCACCCAGCCTTCGGGCTGGGTGAGGATTGAAACTCAAAGAGGGCAACCACGAGGACCGCCTGCAGCGGTTGCACCCAGCCTTCGGGCGAGCTATGCTCGGGTCTGGTGTTTGAAAGGTTTGAATAGGTAGCGTCCCCTATTGGTTGTTAACGACTAAACCAACAAACAAAGGGAACACCATGAACCAGAATAACCTCATTGAATGACCTTCGGTAACGCGGAGCTTGCAAGATGCCAGGATCTGAGCCAGAAGATTTGCTCACAGACTCGCTGAATACCAGATTGCTGGTGAGGGTTTTGCTGGATAGGTTACCTGACCGCGGCGGTAACACTTCGTTTGGGCGTTGGCATAGTAACCTGCATAGGTAACCGTCTGCTGGCGCGGCCGAGGGACATGTCTTGCCAGAGCGGCCAGAAAATCGATGAACGCTTAAGAGCCGATCCACCTTGAATTCCGCTACGAGGGATGCTAATTACCACCTCCACTGTTTAACCATGGATGCGGCTCCTTTGACACACTCGTCATTTCCATTGCGAACTCCGCCTTCCTTGATTGTCTTTGAAGCCAAATCAATCAACTTGTGGAGAAGCTTCGGTACCCTGGAGGCTACCTCAATCAAGAATTCTTCGTCTTCACGGAAGCCTTCTTTACGCCGGTAGAGAGCATCGGGGTAAGAGACTTCCAGGTGCTCACTGCAGAGCAAGGCGCGGGCTCCCTTCAGAGGCATCTCGATCTTATGAAGCCCAACTTTAATGCCTCGTCGGTACAGAGTGACTTCACCCTTATCACATAGAACTCTGTGAAATTTCAAGATGGCCCGAGCATAGAAAGGCCCGGGAGGCGTAGCTAAAGGAGCGCAGTTCTCGTCGAGATACAAGTACATGGGAGGGCAATAGGGGAGGCTACCATTTGTTACATTAATACTTCGGAACCCTTTTTCAATGGCAAAACCGTCCTTCTCCACAGTTGTGGCGGCAGGCATGGTCACGATCCCTTTGCGGGCCGCTACAAAGACGGTTAAGCCACGAAATTTCTCGACCGGCCTTGTAAGGTCCAGAGGGCGAGCGTCCATCGACAAAGACAAAGGCGCCCCGATCATGGAACTACAGATCGTAGAATGGTCCGAACCTCCAGCAAACAGGTGCTTGAGCCAAGAACGCCTTTTCGTTCGGGTAAAACGCAAGAAGAGCGTGTTCGGTTCCTGACCGGCGACCTTAGGACCCCCGGTAAGCGTAGCTGTGGAATCGGCAACTAGCAAGCTTTGGGTGATATCAGCATCAGTATAGAGGCACTCAACCTTGGAAAATCCAGAAGACAGTCCCGCTCTGACCGATAGAGCCAGATGGTCCGACGCCTCCACCTGTGGCTGAACTGTCAGCGACAAGGTCTTCAGGAAACTGTCCCAAATTGCCGCCGGGATTCCCGCGACTCTGACTTCGACACAATCTCTGAGTACGGTGAAAGCTAGGTGACATCCGGTGATGGCACCAAATTGCCCAAGCTCAAGGATGTAACTAGCCCGTTCATGAACCGATAAGGGCTCTACGGGAAAACAACTGGGAGATTGGTGGCCTAACATTTCGGTGAGTTCTTTGCTATGACTGCAACCCCTGGTACTGGTCATCGTGCTGAGAAGCTGTGTTAGCGATACCCGAAACCTCCTCAGAGACCGACCCGCTGGGCTCAGCTTTAGCCAAAATCCACTAGGAAGCGCAAAATCAAGACGACAAATATTCTATCTATCAAGGAAAAATGGGCGATACCTTCGGTAACGTTTCACTTGCGATGTCCTCCATGTCCTTAGCTACTCCCATTCAATAACAACACCAGCATGCCACGGTCGTGGTTTCTAGCCTGTCGATTTACCGCTCAGAGAATCTGTGTCTCACAAGTCCGTCGTGAACGCTCGGCGGCAAAAGCCATGATGTGACTCGCGACACTCTCTCGAGGTCCGGTGTCCAAAACAGACCGATCTCCGGTTCGGACCGCCTGGAAGAAGCTCTCTAGCATGGCATCGTCCCCGCAATCGTAGACACCGCGACCATAGGGTCCCGATGTTAGGGCGTAAGCGATGTTTCGCCACCTAGATTTTTCCTAAATTCGTAGAAGGATCTTTTTGGGCCCGTGATACCTTCGGACTTCGACTGCGTAACGCCGATGGCTTGAACGGCGAGCGGATTGTTTAGTGATATCACTGGGCAATAGTGAAAGATTGTCCTTAACAGTTTTGTGACGTTCTGGGGTGAATCTAAGTTCAGGCCAACGACATGAACATTTCAAGCTCGGCGCGACCAGCGTCAAAAACCCCATTTATTGCATCCCGCTTTCAATCGGCTCCAGAAGTCCAAGCCGAGGCCCCATCGTCAGAGCCTCAAGATTCCTTCACCTTTTCGCGTCGAGATGACATCGGCTGGATGGTCTCTGGCGTGTCCATCCTCCTCATGTCCGGGGCCTTTTCCATCGCTACAAAGTCTGCTCCCATGGGCTTGGTAGGTGGTGGTATTGGATTGGCTATCGCGGCGGTTGGGGTTGTAAATTCCCACTAAAAAGAGTGCACCATTTCAGCCTTCTTCCTCAGATAGCAGCAGCTAAAAGCTACGAACTGGCCACAGCCAACGGTCTGTTCGTGGACGACACCCTGATTCTCCATTTCTGAAACCCGGAGAGTCGGTAACTGTAGCCTATAGGAAGTTCTTAGCCCCAAAATGATGTATTAAGATTGGATAAATTTTCTACTGGAGGGCCTCTAAGGAGATGTTTCCAACGCTCAGAAAGTGAGCCGGTCGCCGCTCGAAAAGTGAGCCACCTCTGCGGGGTTCTTCCTGTGAGACGTTAGCCCTTGGTCATCTTCTTACGTGCGCGCTTCGTTCGATATGATTCTCCTTTCGTGGTCAGTATGTGGGCGTGGTGAACGAGTCTGTCGAGGAGCGCCGTTGTGAGTTTCTCACAGCCGAAGACCTGGACCCATTCGCCGAAGGCGAGGTTGGTGCTGACTATCGTTGATTTCCGCTCGTATCGGTCTGATAGCAGATTGAACAGTAGTTCACCGCCTTGCTTATCGAATGGGACAAAACCTAGCTCGTCCAGTACCAGAAGGTCGACCTTCTGATAGCGTCTCTGTAGCCGACCGAGCCGGTGTTCAGTCGTCGCTTCACGCAGTTCACGAACCAGCTCTGCCGCCCGGCAGAAGGCCACTCGATATCGCCGCCGCGCGGCCTCCACCCCTAGCGCGATGGAGAGCATCGTCTTGCCGGTGCCAATCGGCCCGGCCAGAATGATGTCCTCGCCGGCGTCGATGAAGCCACAAGTGGCGAGTTGCTGGACGGCAGGGCGGGACACGCCCCGGAGTTCATCCCAGTTAACCTGGTCAAGCGTCTTTATCTCGGGAAACTTGGCCTCTTTCAGACGGCGCTGGGCAACGCTATCCTGTCGAGCGGTGAGCTCTTCCTCCAGCAGACGCTGGAGAAACTCTTCGTAGGACCAGCCGTTCTCGGTTGCCTCTCGAACGAACCGGGGATATTCAGCGCTGATGCGGGGTGTGCGCAGCGACTTGCAGTACTCTTTGATAACGGCTTGATGAAGAATGTCGCTCATGCTCCAACCCCCAGAAGTAAGTCGAAGTCGGCAGCTCGCCCGCTCTCGATGTGATATGCGCGGAGAGGCTCCGGAACGGCCACGACCTTTGGTCTCTCGCCCAGGCGGATGTCGAAGTTCGGCAGGTGGAGACGCTTCGTTCTCAAGGCCAATCGGAGGGCTTGCGAGACTCGTTTCTCACCCTTGTCCACGATAGCTTGTAGGATTTTGGCCAGGAGCCTGGACCCGGCCTTCGGGCCGTGAGAGTCGACCAGAAGTGTCCAGAGTTCGCCATACGGTTCTCCAAGCTCTTGCACTAACTCCGGAGCCACTTGACGAACCGCCTGCGGTTTGCGAGCAAGATCCCGGAGATAATCGGTGTAGAAAATGCACGGCGTACCGCGTTTGCCACGAGGTCTTATAAGCCGAAGGTCACCACGGGAGAACTCCACCGTTGTCAAGCCGACGTAGGCCGTAACGTTGAGACGGGCCCAGCGGCTCGGTAACGAATACCGGACGCCCTTTATCTTCACCGTGGAACTCTTGCTAACACTCAACAGCCTGGTCTCTGCGACCATAAACTGCTCCCCAGGGTGCGGGACAAGGAGCGGTTTCTCCGCTTTGAACGAGTCGGTCAGCAATTCACCGTCTTCGGATTTGGCCGTCTCGAATCTGGCACGTATTCTGTCGAGCAAGGCGCCTGCGATCTCGTCGAGGCTGCCACCCTCCGGAATCGGCGTGAGGTTCTGGTAGCGAATTCCCTTGCCTCGTGCCTCTACTCCACCTTTGTCGTTGCCGCGACCAATCCGGGCAAAGCACGGCTCGAAGACGTAATGGCGGCTCAGTCGCTCCATCGCATCTGTCAGGACGCGGCCGCCGAGGACGATCTTCTTCACGGCGGGCTTGAGGTTGTCGTAAATGACGCGCTTCGGCACTGCCCCGAGGGCTTCAAAAGCCCTGACGTGGCCGTCAAGAAAAGCGAGTTGGTCGCAGCTGTCGTAAAGCCAGGTGAAGTCCCATTTCGAGTACATCAGTCTCAGAAGAAACATCCATGCCTTGCGACGCACACCTTTCTCAAAGACAGTCACCTCGAAGAAGTCCACCTGGGCTTCATCGCCCGGCCGGTGGACCAGAGGGATGAAAACCTCGGCTCTTTTACGCTGAATCTCGGCCCAGATCTCGCGCACCGTCGTGATGCCGACTTCAACATCCCGTGTCTTCAACTCTTCGTGTAAGCGTGAGCCGGTCACGCGCTGCTTTTCTGTCGTCTTGCTCTCCCACTCCTCGAGAATCTGGTGGATCTTCCGCTCGGCTTTCGACCGAATCGGTGCGGAGCGCCCTTTCTTCCGCTGGTACTTCGGCTCAGCTTGGTCGAGGTATTTCTTCACGGTATTCCGGCTGCAGCCGACATCTCTCGCGATCTGCCTCTGGCTGAGGCCTTCCTGATAATATTTATGTCTGATAACATGAATTAGATCCATTTTTAGCATCCTTCCT
>CAZVVF010000067.1:0-3263 GCA_964630575.1 uncultured Burkholderiales bacterium
GCCGACACGATCAGCCAAGACATCCTAGACGTAGGACCGGGAACGTACAACGGCTTCCAGGCGTTCAAAGAGTTGACTATCTATGGACCAAACGCGGGGATCGCTCCCACTGGTACCCGCAACGCTGAGGCCGTGGTCACCACCGACATTCTGGTCAGTGCTGCTATGAATGGCCGAGCTTCTGTTACTCTAGACGGATTTGATCTGCAAACAGTCCAGTCCACCGCGGTGGGTAGTCCAGCTGAAGTGCAAATGATCGTCCGCAACTCCATTTTTGACAACGGTTTGGCCGGTGGGAGTTACATCAGCGCCTTCAACGTTCCAGAAACAGAGTTGAAGATCGAGAACAACAGCTTCTCAGGTCTTACAGCGAGTGCTTCGGCCATGAGTTGCTTCCTGACAAACCCGGACCCTACGGTTCACGATATCCAGATAACCGGCAACTCCATCGAGGGAACGATATCCGATGATCAGAGAGGCTTTCAGTTTAACAACTGTGGCAACGTCTTAGTGGAAGGAAACACCTTTCAAAACCTTGGGCGGCAAGGCATTGCAATCGCGGGTAGTATCGGTCCCGGGAGTAACCACAACCTTTTGAACAATCAGTTCACGAACGTCAACGTTCAGGGAATGGGCCAGGCAGACCAAAGGGGGGCAATTAGGCTGAGCGATACCAATGTACTGGCTGGTCCTATCTTCGTTCAAGGCAACAAGATAGGCGGCGCAAACGCTTTCGGAGGTATCGCAATAAGCGCAAGTGGAGGTGGCGGGGGCAACTTTGCTACCTCGAACTTCTTCTTCAACTTCAACAACCTCACACCCGGTAACGGACCTGGATTTTTCAATCCCGGTCCCGCTCCAACCGGAACGATCGACCTGACTCAAAACTGGTGGGGAACCCCCACACCGACCGACGGCAATGAGATTCAAGGAGATGCTGGCATCACCGGATTGGTGATCGATCCGACCCTGTCTGGACCGATCGAATAGCCTCTAGGACATCGAGTAGAGCCAGGTATCCGGGAGACCGAATACCTGGCTCTTTTCTTTGGCTGAAGAGATCGAGCTCAGCACGACTGGCTTACCCCCGAAGATTTGGTCCAACCGAAATGAGACTTTCCCATAATCCAAAATATGAGAAGATGGTGGCTGAGCAAGCCCTCGACATCGCTATGCTGAAAGAGATTTCGAAGGGAAACTTCTAAGCCCGGACGGCAAGCGCCGGGCTATGGAAAAGCTGATGAACATATTCGAGGTTTCGGAGAGAAGAGCTTGGACTTCAGGTCTCTAGACATCCGAGTGGCCAAGAGATGTGTGGCCAGTGGCCAGGTCTTTCGGAAGCCGAACTCCTTTCCAAGCGTTCGGTTTGAGGATGGATGGGAGGCTGGCGCTCGGTGTTGTGGCATCGTACTTGCCATCCACGTAGGAGCAATTCCGCAGCCAATCGAAGCGTGAGCAGTGACAAGGATGAGCCTCGGTCTATTTTCATTTCTGCTTTTGCTCTTACTCAGTGTAACGGGCACCTCACTCGGTCAACCAGCACCGCCGACTCCTACCCCTGTTCAAAGCGCTCCCGAAGCCGTCCCGGTCCCTGACATCAGGCCACCCTCCAAGGCCCTTACGAACCGAGACCTCAAGGGCTTGACCATTCAAGCCCTACCGCTCTTTAGGCTCGCTGGGAACGAACAGATGACGGCCAAAGACCGAGTAGAGATGGTGCGGCAGAGGGTGCAGCACTTGGTGGAGGTCTCCAAGTCCGACCCCCCAACCGTTCACGTTGATCGAGTGGATGGTGCCACCGTAGTGAGGTCTGGCCAGCACATCCTGATCACGGTCACCAATGAAGACATCCCCGAGTTCGACTTGAGCAAACAACCTCCGGAGGTTCGCCAACGACTGGAACAGGAAGTCGCCGAACACTGGAGGAGTGCTCTTGAGAAAGAGATTATTCTCGCCGTCACGATGCGCACGGCGAGCTATCAAAACCTCGCCTGGTCGCTAGTCCTCGTCCTGCTGTTGGTCACCCTGGGACTGCACCGCCTCATCAACTGGGCGGGACGCAAGTATCTGCACTCCCCCCTCTGGTCGGCCAAATGCCTCCTTTGGACGGGCGCCCTCTATATCGCCCTAAGACTGTTTCCATACTCTCGAAACTGGGCCAGTTCAGTCTATCAGAGCTTTCTCTATCCATATCTTCTCTTACTTCTCGTCATCTTGACCACTCGGTTGACAAGCCAATTGGCCGAACGAATGGTCCGGCGATACTTCTTCGCCTTGCAGCAAAGTCAAGAATCGGTGCAACTCTCTCGGCTCGGACAACGATTGGCGACTCTGGACCAAGCGGCCAAAGTCACCGTGAGAGTGATCCTGATGGTCATCGGTGGGTTCTCCTACCTTTTTCTGTTGAAGATTGACCTCGGCGCTATTCTGACGGGGGCAGGGGTGGTTGGAGTGACGATCGGGCTCGCGACTCAAGATCTCCTGAAGAATGTCCTGGCGGGAGTCAATATTCTCCTAGAGGATCACTTTGGCATTGGTGACGTCATCGAAGTCGAGAACATCACGGGCACGGTGGAGGCTTTCCACCTGCGTTGTACTCAAGTTCGAACCGTCGACGGACGCCTGGTCACCATCCCCAACAACAATCTCAACATCGTTCAGAACCACTCCAATGGGTGGGGTAGAGTGGATTTTCGGGTGGAGGTTGCCTATAAGGAAGACCTCGGCAGAGCTCTGGATATTCTGATGGAAGAGGCCACAAAGCTCTCTGAGGATTGGGAGGATCAGGTCACCGAACCACCCGTCATGATGGGTGTGGAGAGGTTGGGAGAGAACGGTGCCACTCTCAGGCTCCTTTTGCGAACGATACCGCTCAGCCAGTGGTCGGTGAAAAGGGAACTCAACCGAAGAGTCAAGGACCGATTCGACCTCGAAAAGGTCGAAATCCCCTTACCCCAACGGATGGTCTGGGAGAGAACCAAAGAAGACTCAGGCTCGGGGACAACGGACACATAAGCGCCAAGGAAGACTCTTTCGCTATGCGAATTCCCCTCCAATGACTGCCAACGTGAACATCCGAAAACTCCTGGCCAAGGTACCCCAGTTTCAGAGCGGCAGCTTTGAGGCGATCGAGGCGACGGCTGCCTGTTTTGGGTTGAGGGAGGTCACAGCCAACGAGTCGGTGCTCTCCATCGGAAGCCCGGGCGACGCTCTCTTTTTCATCTTGGCCGGTGACTTTGAAGCGCATCTCGCCAACGACCAAG
>CAZVVF010000067.1:3273-10527 GCA_964630575.1 uncultured Burkholderiales bacterium
AGATTTCTTTGGTGAGATAGGACTGCTCCTGGGAGTTCAGCGGACGAGCTCTGTGACCGCTCGCACGGATGGCTCGCTTCTCGTCTTGCCCGGAGAACATCTCAGTCGCATCCTCAATGTCTTTCCTCGATTGAAGAAAGACATGGAGAAAAAGGCTCGTGCGCGCGCACCGGAACTCATGCAAAAGATAGGGGATGCAGCCGGCACACAGCCCTGAAGGTGGCTCGGAGCTACCGAATCTGTTGTTGTTGTTGTTGTTGGCTGCCCGACATCCACCGCTCGGCGATCTCGCGGATCTGGCCGTTCTCGTGCAGAGCTAGCAGAGCCACGTTCACCTCGTGGAGATGGTCAGAGTCGACATTGAGCGCGAAACCATAGTTTTGGGAGTCGAAGGCCGCTTTGGCCAGGACGTACTTGTCGTCGGGATTCTGCTGAACGTAGTACCTCAAGGCGGGCATATCGAAAACCACCGCGTCGACGGTTCCGCTCAGCAAGCGGCTCACCGCTTCGTTCAGGTCCTTGCACCCTACATCCGTGGCACCGTAGTGCCGGGCAGCAGCGGCCCCAGTGGTACCCGTGATCACCCCGACCCGTTGGCCACGCATGTCTTCAGGGCTCCTAATAGCAGCGTGGTCAAGGCTTGACAGGGTGAGAGCCGTGGCAATGCCGGCTGTCAGGGTCGAAGAACTGATGGTGGCAATGAGCATCCACACTGTCGTGACCAATCGACCGGCACCAGACCTGGGGCATTTGTCTCCGTAGCCCACGGTGGTCATCGTGACTATAGCGAACCACATACCGTCCAAGAGCCCTCGGGCACCGTCGGGAAACTCTTCGGGGTTCTCGTTCTTCTCGGTGAACCAGATCAGAGCACCCACCACGGCCAATAGCGATAGCAAGAACAACACACCGTAGAGAAAGGCCTTTGTTAAGAAGGGCTTGGCCCGCTGGAAAAGGCTCTTTTTCACGTTGTGAGTCAGCATACCGAGATCGGCGCTGTAGTAGGGCTGAGTAAAGTCGACCTCTTCGGCTCTGACGGCTGTGATACTGATCGGTCCGATGGCAACGTCCAGATTGCCGTGCTTGACATCACTGAGAACTTGCGCCTCCGAATCGTACATCACCAACTCGAACTCAAAGTTCTCCATGTCGGCAACGGCCTCCCAGATCTGCACGCTGATCCCGTTTATGACGTTCTCGTTGTCCACAACGAAGGGAGGCGTGCCGACAACCCCGACCATCAGCCGCTTAGCCACAGTGGGCTGAGAAAGGAGCGTGATTAGAATGAAGAGCCACAACAGTCCGTGTTTTGCCATGCGCGCTCCCTTCTGACAAAATGGTGCCGCCTCCTAGGCGATTCCAGCGTCCCCTCCCAGCAAGGCCACAAGTCGACAGGCTAGTGAGCCCCATCGCTCTGGCAGCGAGAAGCCTCCCCGGTTGCTCGCTGGAGATCCCCTGACGAGGATCTCCAGTCCCAACGATAAACTGTCCGAAAAATGGGGAATAGCGGAGCAAATGGGGAGCATTTGGAAATCTGGCTATCGCCGCTGAACCTTACGAAAAGGACATAAAATGAAAAAGAAATCTATACTTCTAATCTTGGCGACAGTGCTTCTGTGCTCATTTGTTAGCTACAATGAGGCCGTCGCTTGTACAAGAGTCGTCTATCAAGGCCCGAACGGAACGTTTATAACAGCCCGCTCCATGGACTGGAAAGACAATATACCTGCAAATCTTTGGGTCTTTCCTAGAGGCATGAAGCGAAACGGAGAAGTGGGAAGCACTTCTATGACGTGGACCTCAAAATACGGAAGCGTCATCACCAGCTCATGGGACATCGCCTCTTCAGACGGAATGAATGAAAAGGGTCTTGCCGGCAATCTGCTTTGGCTAGTCGAGTCAGAGTATCCGAAGTTTGAAAAAGGCAAAGGGCGACGAGGCTTGTCCGTATCGCTGTGGCTACAATATGTTCTGGACAACTATGCCACTGTTGACGAAGTCGTAGCGGCTCTTTCTAAGGAAGACTTTGTTGTTGTCTCTTCGAATATTCCCGGAACAGATAAGTTTGTGACCGTGCATCTGTCCGTTTCGGACAGAACCGGTGATAGCGCCATCTTCGAATATATCGGCGGTAAGTTGGTCGTTCATCACAGCAAGTCGTACACAACCATGACCAACTCTCCTATTTTTGAAGAGCAACTGTCCATCAGCTCTTACTGGAAGGGTATTCCGGGTACGGTGATGTTGCCTGGCACCAATAGAGCTGCTGATAGATTCGTAAGAGCCTCCTACTACATCGATGCGATACCCCAAACCGACGACACGAGAGTGGCCATTCCAAGTGTTTTCAGTGTCATCAGAAACTGTTCTGTGCCTCTTGGCATATCGTCCCCTACGGAACCCAACATCTCTTCGACACGATGGAGAACGGTTGCCGACCAGAAGAACCTCGTCTACTACTTTGACAACGTCCTGAACCCCAATGTCGTTTGGGTCAATTTTCGTAACATCGACTTCAGCGAAAAAGGTCAAGTCAAAAAGCTCAGTTTGGAGCACAACGAGAACTACTCAGGGGAATCATCCAAGAAGTTCGAAAAGGCCGAACCGTTCGGGTTTGCTGGGATATAGAGTGAAAGCTGGGCAGGTATTGGCCTCTGGAGCGACTCCCTAACAGGGGCGCCCAGTGGCTATGCCTGTCTAGCTCTCGAACGTCTCTACCAAAGCGCTCTCGTGCTCGATCAAGTGACGATGGTAGCGGTAGCTGCTCTGCTCTTGCTCAGTGAAGGGAACCATAGGAGGCGCCTCCGGGATTCCGATGAGATCGAGGATTTGGTGGGGAGAAACCCTTTGGCCGTTCGGCCCCAGGAACCTAGCTCGAACGACTCCCAAGGCGGCGACCTGACCGCCCGCGACAAAGGTCTGTCGAATCGAAATATGACGGTCATCATAGCCTGTAATCTGAGTTTTCACCTGGAATCTTTGGAACGGTTCGAGCGATCGACGAAACTGCATGGACTCTTCCACCACCACGGGATACCAACCCCGTGAACGAAGGTCGCCCACGATCCCCGTTCGAGCAATGAAGTCAGTCCGAGCGGCGTCCATCAAAGCGAAATACCGACTATTCGTCATATGCCCCAAGAAATCGAGGTCCGAAGGCCAGACGCGGAAACTGCTAACCACCGGCTCCAGCGGCTCGGTGTGCCGACGGAACCTGGCTAACAAGAGGATTAACAGCAATCGAATGTAAAGTGTCATAATAAGTAACTTTCATAATGAAAGTATTGGGTTTTAAAATGAAAGTCAAGGGATGTCCTATACTATTCACGGCCGAGGTCATCGGAGACACATGGACTATTATGATCCTTCGAGAACTCTTTGCCGGCAACGACAAGTTCGACGGTTTGCTGACGAAGGTAGGTGCCTCCAGCAATATCTTGAGCAACCGATTGAAGCGATTGGTCGAGAACGGAATCGTCAGCAAGACACCCTATCAAGAAAAGCCCACACGCTACCGATATCAACTGACCGAAGCTGGCCTCTCACTTTTTCCCATCATCCTCGCCGTCGTGAACTGGGGCAACGCATGGTCCCCCCACGGTGCCACCGTCTCCATCTATCACAAGCCGTGCGGTCAAATCACCCCCGATGGTCTCTCTTGTCCACTCTGTGGAGAGACTCTAGAGCCGGAAAACACACGCTTCGGGATCGCCAAACTGGTCGCTCTGCAAGAGACCGAGGATACCGATGTTAGTGCTGACCAAGGGTGATTCCGGCAAGGCGCTGGCTCTCATCAAACGACCGCGAGCCGAGAACATCGGACACGAAAAACACCGATGAAGTCCGCTTCTCCCCTACCACTGCTCGATGGATTCAGGGGCATGGCCGCTGTCTTCGTTGTCTTGTGTCACGCCAAGTATGCGGGATTCTGGGGAGGCCCCACAGGAATGGGAACTTTTGGCGTGATGCTCTTTTTCTGCCTGAGCGGATTTCTGATGGTGCACCGCAATCTGCCCCTGCGCTCTACCGTCACCGATTGGGTCGCTTTTGAGGTCCAGCGTTTCATTCGCGTCTACCCGCCTTT
This sequence comes from uncultured Burkholderiales bacterium, assembly GCA_964630575.1. Lineage (GTDB taxonomy): Bacteria > Vulcanimicrobiota > Xenobia > Xenobiales > JADMJV01 > JAEXNA01. The sequence goes on from CAZVVF010000067.1 coordinate 7,358, forward strand.
CTTTCTGGCTACCTTTAGCGTGTTGCTCCTTTCACCAGCAGCGCTAGAAGGCTCTCCGTTCTCAACAGACTGGCGCGACCTCATTCCAATTTGGCTGCTGAAAGACCCGGGAGGGGTCTTTTGGACGATATCGGTCGAACTCAAATTCTATCTTTTCTATCCCATTCTTGCCTTGATTCTCGCAGGGCGTTCCTACACGTCGCTGGCCCTGGTTTTTTGCGCTTGGCTCCTCTCCGTATTGGCTGTCGATACCTCTTGGATGTTCGCCTTTCTCTCTGTTTTCGTGTCGGGTGCGATCGCCGCAGTGCTGATCCAAAAGCTCCCGCCACAATGGCTACTCACTTTTCCTAAGGCTAGAAATGCTGCGGCCTGGATGAGCCTTTGTCTTGTCTTGGGTGCCTCCATAAGCGGAGGCTACAACGACCTCACGGACCCTCAACTGTGGTCAAAAATGTGGCGCAAGTGTTGGCTTCTGGGCCCGATATGCGCCTTTGCCATCGCCAACCTGGCGCTGGCCGATGGGACCCTCAGATGGATTTTTGCGAACCCCGTCTCCCGAGCGTTCGGTCGGATCAGCTACAGTCTCTATCTCACCCACTGGTTCGTTCTGCAAGGCTTGCGTCCCCGATTGAGTCACGGTCTGGTCGGCTCCCTAGTGGCCTTCATCGGGATGCTGGCGGTCGCCGTTGCGTTCTATGGTCTGGCGGAGTATCCGTTTTCTCGATTGGCTGTTCGGCTGCGTCGATGGCTGGCCAGAGTTCGAGAACCGAGCCCCAGAGAATGAGAGCGAGTGTCCTAATCCTTCGGAGGTAGAGACTTCCAGGACCGCCGTCATATCGGTAAGAAATGGACCTGAACAAGAGATAGAGCAAGCGCAAGAGTGTCCACGAGTTCAACCGCTCCTGTGTCAATATGGCGCTACTCTTACTCCCGTCCTCGATGACAACGATGTCCCTCTTGAGCCTGAGAGAAGATTTGAGAAGGTTGAGGCAATCCCACCATCGATTGACGTCATCAAAAATAAAGATCGTGCTAGGGCTGAAACTGTCCACATACCTCTGAAAGCCCAGACGCGATGTCCGGTCTTCTTGTTTGTAGGCAGGCGGGCCATCGATCAGGACCACATCGTAGCGATGCATAGATAGGGCCCGGCGACAATCGGCCTCCCTGTAGTGACCGTCTGCCTGAAGTTCACTGGACACGTATTGCCCGTGGAAGCAATCCACGAATTGGGTATCGTGCTCGATGGAAATCACGTTGTAGGCTTTGGATAGCTCACGACTGCCCAATCCGCTGCCGAACTCCAGGATGTTTGCCCCCCGTCTCACGTTGGTCAGGATGTGATCGATCACGCTGGGAGAGATATTGCCGATGCCAAAGTCCTGGAACTCTAGAGCCACATCCGAGGTACCCATCTCTCGCCTCTTCTGTTCCTCCGGCCACCAAAAGAACGGATTGTCTCGCAGGAAGTCACCCACGACCGGCTCTATACCGTGCTCTTCCAGGATGGGTGCGATCAGCTCATTCTTGAATCGCTCTCGAAACACATGCGCCTTCTTGAGGAAATTGCCCCGGATAACTTCCGGGTCTCTGGGGTGACTCTTGAGAAACTCGACCGCCTCCTTGACAGCCCTTGGGTCAGGTTCCACCAGGATGCAGTTGTACTCATCAAACCACACGTCCCGCCCCCCCACCGAGGGCGTCGTCACAACGGGAAGCCCCGCCGCCAAATACTCGCAACTGGCACGACAGGCTCCTTCGTGGGCCGACAAAATGAGCCCGCAATGAGACCGTTGCAGAACCCTGGCCACCTCCTGTGGCGACAGTCGGAATCGATTGAAGTACTCGCAGTTGCTTCGAGAGCAATATTTCTGCTTCAATCCCGCATCCGTCGTCCCGTGGACTGGGTCCAGCAGAGCTAGTTCACGGATTTCCGACATGAGGTCGTGCCGCTTCAACTCTTTGTGCTTGTGCCAACTGAATCGTCCAATGGCCACAGCGTCGTAGAGTTTGGCCTCTCTCGAAGCAGCGGGCTTGAAGATGCTCTCATCGATAAAACAGTTGATGTTGATGAAGTGGGAGTTGAGCCCCCACTTGAGCCGTTCCCAGTGGATCTCCTCAGTATTGGAGAGATAGTGGATGTTCTTGTTCGGCCCGCCCATCCGCAGGCTCAACTTTTTGACAAACTCAGCGACGTCATCGGGATACCAAGCGTTGCGGAGGATCAGGACCTCTCTATCGTGGCTCGGTGAAACCTTGGCAAAGGCGTCGTGTGGGATCAGGACAATCTCCAGCTTCGGATGGGAGAAGTAGACAGCCCTGGCTTGATCGCGGTAGCCGAGCAAACGCCGGACAAACTTTTCTTTACTCCCCGGCAACAATCGATCGATCATGAGGGTTCCTCAATGGGCTCTCTGGGAAACATCCCCAAGGGTCGAGGTACGCTCTGCGAGCTGAGCGGAAACGTCTGGTGACTCAGTTAGTCTTGCCCAAAAATATCCAAGGGCGTTAACGACCTGACTCAAAACGATGAGAAAGCTCAGGGTTACAGAGCCCAAGTTAAGACCGTGTCGCCTTACGGGGTAGAGAAGTAAATCTCTGAAGAAGCCCGTTTTGGGTCGCTTCCCTTTCCCTTCTCGACCCCACTTCAAAAGCCAGTATCGCCTAGCCGCCTCACCATAGTAGAAGTGCTGTTTGACAAAGGTCTTCAAGTCCAGCCAATGGGTGTGTCCAACGACAATACTCGGGCAGTAGAGTATCTCGCTGCCCAGGAAACGCCATCGGTCGAAGAACTCACGGTCCTCACCGGCTGCCCGCTCAAAGCCGACATCAAACCCGCCGATCGCCCAAAACCTATCCTTCGGGACCGAGGCGTTGTTGGTCGTTAGGAATGCATCGATTCGGCCATGCTCTCGCTGAAAATGCAAGTAGAGGAAGTCGATCAGAAGCTGACTAGCGCAAGAGAAGAGATTTCTGTTCAGAAGGTTGGTGGTAGTGCCACCTATGGCAGCCTCTGGTGCCGATTGGTGGGCCAGAGATATCTGCCGCAACCAGTCCGGTTCGGGAATGCAGTCATCATCGATGAAGACAAGTCTTGTCCCCCGAGCCTCTCGAGCGCCGTTGTTCCTGGCCCCGGCAGGACCCGAATTGGACTGGGTCACTAGGCGTAG
>CAZVVF010000068.1:0-10510 GCA_964630575.1 uncultured Burkholderiales bacterium
CATGGCTTCGACCAGCTCTTCTCTGCTGGCGTGGGTCCACTCTGATTTGGGTTTCAACGAGATGACGACATCCGTGAGTTCAACACCCATAGGGTCGGTAGCGATGTCGGGTCGACCGGTCTTGCTGACCACGGAATCGACTTCCGGGAATTCTCTCAGCGTCGATTCGACCTGCTGGACAAGTTCCAGGGACTGCGAGAGGGACACGCTCGGAAGGCGGGACAGCTGTATGGCCAAAGCTCCTTCGTCTAAGCGCGGTAGGAACTCCGAGCCGAGTTGACTCAGTAGGATCAGACTGGCAAGAAAGAGTCCTAGCGATGTCCCTCCCAAGAGCAGGGGGCGTTTCAGGGCCGACTGCAGGGCAGGCTGATAGGCTCTTCTGAGCTTGCCGATAAAAGCTGGCTCGTGTGGAGCCCCGTCGGGTTTGTGCTTCAGGATGAGACTGGCCAACACGGGAACTAAGGTGAGCGAGAGGATCAGGGCGCCGAACAAGGCCGTCACCACGGTAAAGGCCATGGGTTGGAACGTCTTTCCTTCCATACCGCTAAGCCCCAGCAAGGGAATGTAGACAACCCCGATGATGATGACTCCAAAAACTATGGGTCGGACGACCTCGTGGGAGGCTGAACGGACGATCCGGGACACGGGTGTGTTGGGATTTTCTTCGAGTTGACGCATGGTGTTCTCGATCATGACCACCGCCCCGTCGACGATCACACCAAAGTCGATAGCGCCCAGGCTCATGAGGTTTCCCGAGACTTTGAAGCCGACCATTCCAGTGACGGCGAACAGCATGGCCATTGGAATGGTGAGGGCAACTATGCTAGCGGCCCGAATATCTCCCAAAGCCAAGACCAGAACGATGACCACCAGCGCGGCACCCTCTAAGAGATTCTTGATCACGGTGTAGATAGTGCGATTGACCAGGTCCATGCGATTGTAGAAGGTCTCTAGGTAGAAGCCCTCAGGGAGCGAGCGGTTGATCTCATCCTTTTTCTCCTCAATAGACTGGCAGACCGTACGACTGTTTTCGCCCACGAGCATCATCACGATGCCTATGACGGCCTCACCTCGGCCGTCTCGAGTCACCGCTCCCTGGCGGAGGGCTTTCCCCTCGCGTACGGAGGCCACGTCCTTGAGAAAGATGGCAACCCCTGACCGGTGATCCACAAGCGTGTTCTTGAGAGCCTCTAGGTCTTCCACCTGACCGATGCCCCGCAGGACGTACTGTTCGTCCAGGTGCTCCAGGTACCCGGCACCGCTGTTGCGGTTGTTGTCGGCGATCGCTCTAGCGACATCTCTCGGAGAGAGCTCGTAGGCGGCCATCTTCTCGGGCTGCATGAGGATCTGTATCTGCTTCTCGAAGCCACCAAAACTGTTGACCTCGGTAACGCCAGAGACCTTGCGCATCTGCTTCTTGACTACCCAGTCCTGCAAGGTCCTGAGTTCGGTGGGGGTGCCGGGACCCCGAACTTCGTACTGATAGACCTCGCCCAGGCCAGTGGACACCGGCCCCATCTCGGGTTCTCCCAAGCCGGGGGGTATCTCCCCTCGAGCTTGCTGCAAACGCTCGAAGACCAGTTGCCGGGCAAAGTAGATATCCGTGGAGTCACTGAACACAACCGTGACCTGAGACAACCCATACTTTGAAAGCGACCAAACCTGTTCGAGGTCGGGTAGGCCGCTCATGGATTGTTCGATCGGGAAGGTGATGAGTTGTTCAACCTCTAGTGGGGAGAGGCCAGGAGCATTCGTGTTGATCTGGACCTGGACGTTGGTTACGTCGGGTACGGCGTCGATGGGCAGGTAGCTGGTCGCAACCAGGCCGCCGGCCAACCACAAGAGGGCCGCGAAAAGAACCAAAGGTCGGTTGTTGAGGCAGAAGTCGATAAGTTTTTGCACGTTACTCCTCCGCTGTTCCTTGGTTGAGACTCTTCAAGAGAAACACTCCGCTCACGGCCACGACCTGTCCCTGTTTCAGGCCCTCAAGAACCTCTTGCGACTCGTGCCATCGAGCGCCCAGGACGACGGGCTGCCTGTGGAACTTGCCTCCGGAGTCCTCGACGTACACAACCTTTTGTCCCTCGTAGTCTGTGACAGCGCCAATGGGGACTGCCAGGGCCTCCCGTTGGTTGGCTTCTATCTCAGCTTTGAGGAATACGCCGGAGCTCGGTCTTTGCTGGGGGCTCGCGAGTTGGAGCCGCCCCTCTAAAGTCCGAGTTTCCCTGTCGAGCTCTGGTGCCAGAGTCGAAAGGGTAGCGGCTATAGGCTTGGAGGTTCCGCCGAACCGAACCTGGACGGGGTCGCCGACTCGAACAAGGCCCAGGCCAGACTCGGGGATGAAGACGATGGGATAGACCGACCCTTGGCGGACGATCTCCACCACCGTCTGCCCTTCGCTCAATTGTTGGCCAACCTCACTGTTTAAGGTCTTGACTGTCCCTGCTTGGCTGGCGTTGAGCGTAATTTGGGGAGATTCGCTGTGAGGGTCTTTTCCCAAGACTTGGAGCAACTCACCGAGGTGTTTGACCTCCTCTTGGGCCAGATCCACTTCAGCCGTATTCGTCAGGGTCGCGCTATGGGTTCTGGCTCCAGAGTCCCACAGTGCTTGTTCTCTTTGGAAGCGCTTGGTTGCCGCCGTTCTGGCTTGTACGGCCGCGTCAAAGGCCAGTTCCGATTGGCGCAAGGAGGCACGGGCCTTTTCGACCTGTTTCTGCGAGGCTATGCCGGGGGTCAGCAGAGCTTCTACCCTCGCCAACGCTTTGGTCTCTAAGTTTCTCTGAGTCAGTGCTTGGTCTTCCCTGAGGTGAGCGGACTGCAGCTGAACTCGGGCCTCTTCAAGAGCGCCCTGGTTCTCAGCTCCCAAGCGTGCGATGGTGTTCTTGTCTTGGTGGGTGGAGCGAAGGAGCGCGAGTCGGCGTTCAGCGTGGTGATACTCGGCTAGCAGTCGAGCCAGTTCCGTGCTCTGCAAAACTGCCACCGGCTGACCCGCTACAACCTGATCTCCTGGATTGACCATCACGCGGATCAGCTTGCCTGCTAAGGGCGTATCAACCCGGCTCTTGCTCTGGGAGAAGCTGCGCATCTCACCGGTGACCTCAACCGGGTCGGAGAGTTTTTGGAGATTCACTCTGCCCGTGGTGATACCGCCGCGCTCGCGCTGTTCGGGGCTCACCGATACCGAGACTCCATCGGTCTTTGGGGCTTCTGCCTCAGGGGCAGCGGTGGGAGACTGCCCACAGCCGCCGAGGAGTGCTAGAATCGCTAGTAGAGAGGCAAAATATCTCACAGGTTTGGGTCCATTTCTGTTAGGTTGGGTTCGCCTTGTGCTAACCACGAAAGCTCCCACTTTTCTTTCTCCAATTGCACGGACTGCTCTAGTAGGGAAAGCAGAGCCGTTCGGTAGTCATTCCGCATCGTTAAAACATCGAGGAGGCTCGTGTAGCCTGCCTCGTAAGCGATCAGGGAGTGGTCGGCGAGTTCTTTGAGCTCGGTCACTTGGGCTTGTAGGATGGTCACTTGTTCCAGCCGTCCCTGATGACTCTCCCAAGATTCGAGAACCTTCATCTGCCAATTGATGCGCTCACTTTCGACCAACTCTTGAGCGGCTTCAGCCTGAGCGCGTTTTCGGCTGATCTCGGCACCGTCTTGTCCCCAATCGAAGAGAGGAAAAGAGATGCCAACCTGCACGCCGCTCGGGGCCACTCGAGAATAGTTTCCTCGATAGGCGTAGACGAACAGGTCGGGAGCCCCCGCCTTGCCGGCAAGTTCGACTTCTAGAGTCTTTCGATGGGCCGCCGCCCTGGCCAGTTGAAGCTCCGGTAGTTGCTGAACACCCTCCAGCAGTCGCTCGCGAGATGGGAGTTCCAATTGGGCCAGGGTGGGGGGCGTTGGAGAATCGGGAAGGGAGACCGGGCAGGTGGGGTCCAGTTGGAGAAGAGTTCGGAATCTCGCTTCGTTGGCGAGATAGAGCGCCCGTTCTTGAGCGACCTTAGAATCGGCAGAGAGCCGCTCCAGCTTCGAGCGTCGATATTCATCGCGGCTGATGTCGCCGTTGGAGAGTCGAGAGGCGGCCAGTTGCTCTAGGCGAGTGGTGTGCTCGCAGAGCTTCTCTGCGGTTTCAAGACGACGTCGGGATAGCCAAAGATCGTAATACGCGTGGAGCGCAACCATGGATGTTTGTCGCACCACGATGGCTTCTTGTTGCTGAGCCTGATCATGGAGCCGCGTGGCGATTTTCTTTCTCAGCTTGGGCTGCCCGGCGACCTCCAAGACTTGGGTCAGGGAGTTGGCGTCCTCTTGAGTTGTCCCTCGTGTCAAAGCCAGCCGTATGTGCGGATTCGGTTGAGCCCCGGCTCCCTTCGAGTAGTCCAGAGCACCCTCGGATTGAATCGTGGCAGCCTTGATGGCCGGATGCTCGCCCTGTATCTGTAGCAGGACCGATTCGGGGGTCCAAACCTGGGTGGGCTGAGCGTGACAGGTCGATACCAGCAGCAGGCAAGAGAGAACGATCTGTAGCGATAATGTCAGTGGCGGTTGCGTCACGAGGTGAGGCTAACAGGGAGATCATGAGAGGGCGATGAGTCTTTTATGAAACGGATTTCATGAAAGATAACGCCCGTCGCGATGCCTGTGGTTCTGTTATGGCCACACGGTAATAAGTCGTTAACGAATCGGACAAGACTGGCAATATGGGTCGCCACTAAAATGAGGGCGATGAACATTCAGTCGACCAAGAGGTTTGTGAGAGTCCAGCGCTCGAAGGCCCCTTCATCGAGCGCCCCGTCGACGGAGCCTTCGACGGGCTCATCCAGGCCAGAAGGGCCCAAGCCTCCGGTCCCTTCGTGGCGTCAGATCACGCTGAATGAGGCCGCCGTAGAGATCCCTCAGAGCGTTCTTGAACTCTCGAAGCTGGAGCGTCACACTCCGGTCTTGGCCAAAGGTTTGCAGGGAGCGGTCGCCGGCCTAGCGGGCCTTCGAGCGGCCCAGTGTTTTCACGACGCTAAAAGTGTGGAGGAAGTCTTAGAGGGACTCTCCTCGGGGGCTCTTGCCGTCGCCAGCGGCGCGACTCTTTTTCCGGGGGCAACCGCTGGCCTCGTTCATCAAGGATTCTTGGTTGGCCACGGAGCCACCGAACTGGCATTGGGCGTTCGAGAAGTGGCCGAAGAGTTGAGAAAGGATAAGCCCGCGCGTCTGGAATTGGCAGCAGGTGTGCTAGACACCATCAAGGGGGCCTCGACCTTCATCCCTATGCTTTTTCCCGAGACTTCCGATGTGGTTAATATTTTTCAGATAGGGGCCATCACCACCAAAACCGTGATGGAACCTTTCATGGAGCGTCACTCTCAGAGCTAGTCTCGCGGGGTCGCTCAAGGGCTTGGATACTCCCCGAGCGTCAGAATCGAAGCCCCGCCATGAAAGGTCTCGCCTGCAAACACCGGTTCTTGTAAGAGGTGTGTCTCACCCTTAGCGTGGGAAGGCGAGTCTGCTCTAGATTTGGGTCATGCGTTCGGCCGTGCGAAGAGCTAGCGCAGCGTAGGTCAGCGAAATACTGGAGCAGCCGGCCGTGAGACAGAGGGGCGCACCAGCGACCCAAAGATTGTCGTGATCGTGAGTCTTGCCCCACAGGTCACAGACACTCTTGGCGGGGTCTGAGCCCATGCGACAGCCTCCCGACGGGTGATGGTGTCCGTCGTTATGATCGAGTTCGATGAGCTTGCCACCGATCAGTTCCAGGTCCTGGGACAATTCGCGAAAGCGAGCCGTCGCCTTTTGTGTGATCGCATCCTTGTTGGCCGGCCAACGAAGACGGCGACGCGGTTGAAGAGGTTGAGTCTTGACGACTTCCACGCTCGAAGACTCCTCGGGGGGGACTTCGTAGCAACCCCACATGCGAACGAGTCCGTGGTCGAACTCCCGGCGCCAACCTTGCAGGAGATCGTCGCCCAGCATGAACCGTCCTTGATCATCACGAAGTGGCGGGGCGGGAAGCATGACGTCGAAGCGGCAGGCAAACCTGACGGGCTCGTTGCGCATGAAGCGGTACGTTTGCAGGTCTAGCAGGCTGAATTGTCCGGGGTAGAGCGGCTCAGGGACTTTGAACAGGGCGCTCAATCGTGGATGACCAGCGATACCCCTTCCCACCAGTCCCGAAGAGTTTGCCACTTGGGAGGCGAGCAGCAAAGCCGAAGTCCAGGCCGTACCGCCAGCCAGCACAAAGTGCTCGGCCTCAACGACCAGCGAGTCCGCCGGGTTGCTGCAGTGCAGCCGAGAGATCTTGGAACCCGGGCCAGATTCCAGGCGGTTGGCGGTGGTGTGATCGATCAGGCGTATCTGCTCTTTCTCGATCAGGCGCTTGAGGAGAAGGTCCGGTGAGAACTTAGCTCCGGTGGGACAGATGTAGCAGGAATCGCATCGCTGGCACGCGGGTCTGCCATCATAATCCTGGGAATTGCGAGCGTAGGGCGCTGTCCCCAACTCGAACCCCGCCTTCTTGGTCCACTCTCTCACCCAGTTCAGACCGTAGGGTGCCGGGATAGGGGGCATGGGAAACGGCGACGATCGCGGTGGCCCCCAGGGGTCGTCTTCACCGCTGACTCCGAGCAGGCGCTCCGCTTGCCCATAGTGGGGCTCTAGATCGGCGTAGTCGATGGGCCAATCGATCCCTGTCCCCAGCCGGCTAAACTGGTTGAAGTCTTCCTCCGTCAGACGGGGACAGTGGCTTCCCCAATGCAACGCTTGGCCTCCCACTGCAGAATAGATTCCCTGTTTGTGGTCGCCAGGGAAGGGGTTCTCCTGGTACTGAAGCATCCGCTCGCGCCGATACCATCGCTGTTCCAAAGCGTAGCTTTTGCCGGCTTCTAGAACCAGCACATCGTGTCCGGCTTCGGCCAGCTTCCAGGCTACCAGCGAGCCGCAAAGGCCTGAACCGACGACACAGATCTCGGCGCTGACCTTGCTCACGAAGGTGGCTCTTCGATATCGCTCATAGCGCGGCATTGAAAAGGGTCGACGGTTCGTCGCTGAACCAGGTTTCGGCCTGTGGAGCTATAGAGAAAATGGGAGGTCAGAGCCATCGCGACGTGGTTCAAGTCAGACCCGACCAGGGCGGTCGGCCAGGGAAGTTGTTTCACCTCCGTGGGAACATCCGACAGGGCCTTGCGCACCAACTGTTCCCGGGCCGTCCCCGAGAGCGACGCGAACGCTCCGTCGGCGGCCCAGGACAGTTCGTCGAGTTGGCGGCTGTAGAGGACGATCAGGTCACTATTGTTCTGGTAGTGAGGTTTTATCTGAACCGGAAATCCCCAAGGTTTCATTCGGATATCGGCAGGACGGTAGCCTTCTGCCCATTTCCAGAAACTCGCCACGGCACGAGTTCGCTTCTGCGCGGAAAGCTCGGTTGGAAGAACGATATCAGCCAGGCTTTCGAGAACTTTCTGGTTCGGCTCGGCCGGCTGAAACAGAGTCGGGGAACAGCCCGCGGTGATCAGGCAGAGTCCCAAAGCTCCCTCTAGGAAGCGGCGACGGCTAAGCTCTGAGCTCATAGCTGCGTTCGCACCAGGTTCCAGTATAGATTCAAGCCGCGATTAACCATGCGAACTCCCGTTCTCAAAAGGAAACCGGCGTTGATGGAGAGCGGGATAAGGAGTTCCTCGGCGCAGAGGAGATCCCGGTCGGAAACCTTTCTGGTGGCTTGGATCTCGCGGCGGCGCATCCAGAGTCTCGGGGCTTGCTTCACAAGTTGGTATACAGCTTTGGGGTAAACATCCCAGCCGCCCTTGAGGCCGATGTACACCGCGAGGAGTAGCTCGAAACTCAGGATGGCCGGAAGAGTCAACACCAAAGTGCGGAGCGCGAACAGTTGGAAGATGAATATCCAGCGGTTGAGGACTTGCCCGAGATAGCGTGGTTGTTTTCGGACCTGCCGGTTGAAGAAGTGAGCATCGGGAATCTGATACGAGGCGAGGCCGGCCAGGTTCATTCGCCAGGGCAGCTCCATGTCGTTGATACCGAAGGCCAGGCCCTCGTCGTAAAACCCGAACGGGGCGATGGCCTCTCTGTCCAGCAATTGCTGGCCACACCCCACCCGACCGCGATCGGGTACGTTTGTCGCCTGGGAAATGTGCTTGTCGCGATCACCCTGCACTCCGAAGCCTACAAAGTGAACCCGATGGGCCTCCTGGCTGATCACCTCTCTGTTTTCGTAGTCCAGGACCCGAGGGGTGGTGATAACGGCGTCGGGAAGTGTCAGGAGCCCTTCAACCAGCTTGCCCAAAGCGTCCGGTGCCAAGGTCATGTCGTTGTCCATGGAGAGCACATATCGGGTGTGCGCTTCTTGAATGCCACGGTTCCAAACTTTGTTGACATTGCCCGAGTTGTAGCCCATCGGTATCACAGTGACCTCTGGGTACTCTCTTTGCACAAATTCCACGCTACCGTCGGTAGAGCCGTCATCGACCATAATAATCTGAGCGATGGGATAGTCTTGAGCCCGAAGTGAATCTAGAAACTCTTCCAACAATTCCCGACCGTTGTAGTTGGCGAAGGCCACTGAAACAGGGACTAAGGGCCTGATCAATTGGGGCGCCTCCTTACAAACATTGAGTTGTCCGCAGCCCCAGCACTGCGTCGACTGCTGAGGAAATCCTGCCCTCGCCTTTGCGCGCGGTAGCGTGGTTTGGTAATGTTCTTCGAGTGTCGAACAGAAAGAGAATAGGAAAGCTGTCGGTTGGTCTGCTGGTAGCCTTTGTCTGTCTGGAACTCTTCAGTCGGGTAGGGTTGTCCCTTCCTGTGGTGAGGTCCCATCTGGATCATGGCAGTGACTATTCTTTTCGCAAACGCTGGATTCGGCAACACTCCGGCAGGGAAAAAATGCGATACGTTCAGGATACCTATCATCCTAGGCTCGGTTGGTTCTCCATTCCTGGCCTGCGCAACCTGGCGGTTTACGACGGTAAATTCCTGAACACGAACTCCCTGGGGCTCCGCGGCACCTATGAGCCCCAGTTGAAGAAGACACCGGGGAGAACTAGGATTCTCTTCTTCGGAGACTCCTTCACGTTCGGAGACGAAGTCAGTGATGACGAGACCTATTGCCACTATCTTCAGCAAGCCCTACCGCAGGCAGAGATCCTGAATTTTGGCGTCCACGGCTACGGGCACGACCAGATGTTGCTGCTGTGGAGGGAGATCGGGCTGAAGATGGATCCGGATATTGTCATCCTGGGCTTCGTCTACCGGGACTCTTTCCGAAACCTGCTCTCCTTTCGAGACTTCGCCAAACCGAAATTTGAAGTCGACGATAAAGGGTTGGTGCTGACCAATGTTCCCGTGCCCACACCCGAAGTCGTGCTGGCCGCTGAGCCCTATCGTTTGGCCCTGGGAGACCTCGCGGACATGCTGCGACTCGCCCTTTCCCAGACGAGCGGGGAGCACGAACAGCGGGCTCGCGCGCTGACAACGGAGATCGTCGGTGAGTTCGTTGACTCGGTGCGAGATTCGGGGGCCGAACCGATGGTGTTCTATCTGCCTATGCCCAGTGAGCTTCACAGGTACGCCAAAGGAGAACCAGTCGTGGTCGATTTTGTGGAAGAGCTAAGCCGGGAGATTGCCCCCCCCATAACCACGTTCTCCACACTCCCAGGTTTCGAGCGTGCTCTGGAGGAGGGGCGAGAGTTGAAAAAGCACGGTCACTGGAGTCCGCTGGGCAACCGCATAATTGCCGACCAGATTGAGGACTTCCTCGTTCAGAACAACCTGGTGCCTCCCAGCAATGACTAGGACTCCGGAGGAACAGGAAAGCTTTGACCTGCTGATTTTGGGCGGGGGCATAGTGGGGGCCTGTCTTGCCTGGGTAGCGGCTCACCGGGGTCTTTCCGTTGCCCTGGTGGAGCGAGGCCAACTCGGTGGGGCCACCTCTGCCAATTCGCTGAGGATCGTCCACGGCGGATTGCGCCATCTCCAGCGTTTGGACTTTAGAAGGTGTCGAAAATATGCCACCGAGCAGCGAGCTTGGCTTGGCGAGAGGCCGGAGATGTTCCGGCCCTTGCGTTGCGTGGTGGCTTTGGACCCTGGGTTTTCCCTGAAACACCTACCCTACGCGGCCGGATTTTTTCTCTACAATCTGTTGAGCTGGGACAGAAACCGTGGGCTTGCTTCTTCGGTTCGGTTGCGCCCGGCGGGGTTTGACAAAGATTGGCGGCCCTACTGGTACGACGCCCAAGTTGTGAACCCCACGGGTCTGGTGGCGCATATGGCCAGGGAGGCTCAGTCGCTTGGCGCCCGGCTCTTCCTCGGCCATGAAGCGCAGAAGCTGAACATCGAGAGGGGGAGGGTTGTGGGAGTGGAGTGTCTGGACTCGGAGTCCAAACGCTCCACTCACCTGACTTCCCGGGTGACGGCCACGGCGCTGGGGCCGTGGACTGACCAGATGCTCCGGAACTCAGACTTTCCACCGCTTGGAGTCCCTTGGATGCAAGGCATCAATGTCTCTTTCGATTTTCAACTTTCA